>DASTLG010000047.1:0-13270 GCA_035715245.1 Patescibacteria group bacterium | reverse complement strand
ACGCTTGACAAAACGTCATTTTTATGCTATTTTATGTCCTCAATTGATCCTTCCAAGGAGGCTTCCCATGGCGTTCAAACCGCCTCGTGCGCTCGCCGTCAGAATTAACGGTAAAGAGGATGTGTTTTACAATCCGGACCTGCACGATTCGGCAAGGCGGATCGGGCGGCGGCTCGAGCGGCAGAAGATCGATCAGTGCATTTTGTTCTCCCTCGCGGTTCTTTTGTTTGTTATCGGAGGCGTTGTTCTGATCTCGAGAAGTTCCAACCCTTTGGGGGAACTTGTCCTCTTTGTCCTTATGCTCGCCATCGCCATCTTGGGATTCCGGGCGCTTCTCAGAGATCTCTTCGAGGAATTTCGCGCTCTACAGATGCGCGAGTATAGCGAGCTCCTAACGCGCGAAATCCGGTATGAGACGTCTGAGGATTATCTGAACTGGGTGCGGAACGAGCGTGCGCGCGAGTTTCTCACCTCCGTTTGTTTCGCGAAGAATTCTCGAATTCCATACCGCGCGTAGCAGACGCGTCTTGCACCGGAAGTGCGATCCCTCGTGGGTCGGCTCCGGTGCTTTTTTAATATATTATCTTGACTGAAGAGCTTTTTTCTGCTAGGGTTTGCCTCGTTCGTTTGGAATTTAGATCAAAGCTCAAGGAGGCTGCCGTGAACGGAAATTTCGTAAAAATCGGGTCATGCCTTGCCGGAATTTTCGTTTTTGCGGCAATCATCGTCGCCGGAATCTTCTACAGCAGAGGATCCAAGGTGAAGGAGTTGAGCGGAGGCAGGCCAGAGGTCATCATCGGACAACCGGTCATTGTCCGAGATATTTCGGCGGATGCGTGCGTCGCCGCGCTCGTCGATATGGATTTGTATATCGATTACCAGAGGAATCCGCCCGGGCCCAACCATGACGCGGCCAAGGACTTCGAGGGAATCCAGCGCCTCCGGAAGGTGTGTGACAGGAGCTCGAACCGGCTTAAGCTCGTGAAGGCGCTCATGGATGATGAACGGCTTTCGCTGTTGCTCGAGTCCAATGCCCGGACCACCCGTGAGTACGTGACTACGCTCGGAGACCTGCTGACGTGCAGAAAAGGCGCGTCACAGGCTCGATAGGATCCGTTCCAAAGTAACTTTGTGCGCGCTTTCCCTTGTGGGAGCGCGTTTTTTTATTGTCAGAACCGAGCGGGAATAATAAGATGCGCGCATATGGCAAGAATCGCGATTGATGCGAGAATGATGGGTGCTGGCGAGACGCGTGGAATCGGACGCTATATCGAAGAACTTATTCGCGGTCTTTTATCTCTTAATCATGACCATACATTTGTCCTCTTTGAACGACATCCGGAAGTTTCGCCGTTTTTGGAAGCAAAGCGCGTGGAACATATTCAGGCAGATATTCCTTGGTATGGGTTAGCGGAGCAGACGCGTTTACCCAGCATTATCCAATCGGCAAATGCTGATCTGGTCCATTTTCCGCATTGGAATGTTCCATTCTGGTTTCATGGAAAATCGGTTCTGACAATTCATGATTTATTGCTTCGTCATGAACCAGCCAGCGCAAAAATTTCAACTCGTGGACCGTTTGTCCGGACGATCAAACGATTTGGATACCGGATGCTTTTGCGGCGCGCGATTGATCATGCAAAAGCGATTCTTGTGCCGACAGAGTTCGTGCGGCAGGATGTAATTAATCATTATCGACTTACAGAACAAAAAATATCCATAACAAGCGAGGGGATTACCGCATTGCCGGCGCCAGATTTTGCGCGCGTTCCGAATCATCCGTTTATTTTTTATATCGGCAGTGCGTATCCGCATAAACGATTGGATCTTCTGCTGGATGCTTGGAGGGCGCTTTCAACGCGATCGCCCGAACGGGAGCTTGTGATTGCGGGCGAGCACGATGTCTTTCTTAAAAAATTAATCAGTCGCGTTCAACGCGAGTCACTGCCAAGAGTGAGCTTTCCGGGACGGCTTTCTGATGCAGAGCTCGCCGGTTTTCTTCAGAAGGCCGAGGTGTTCGTTTTTCCTTCCGCTCATGAAGGATTTGGTTTGCCTCCGCTTGAGGCGCTGGCTCAGGGATGTCCGGTTATTTCGAGTGATGCGCCGAGTTTAAAAGAAATTTTGCCGAACGAAGGTGTTTTCTTCTTCCGGAGCAATGACAAGAATGCTATGATACAAGCGTTTGACACGGTTTTTAGCGCTCCTCTGAAAGCAAAGGAATCAGTGCGTCGCGTGCAGTCTTTCATTTTGGAACAATTCTCCTGGAAAGAGGCGGCGGCGCGAACGCTTGAGGCTTATGAACGTGTCATCCATGCGTAACGTTCATGTCGCGGAAAGCTCCACAGGCGGCGAATAAGACGTCTCGACCTTTAAAAAGATCGAGGAATTCGGTTACGCCGAATTTGGAACAGCAGCTTGCAAAAGTTTTGGAACAAGATGGGGTAACGCTTTCGGTTGTTTCAGCAGTTTACCATTCAGCAAAAAAGAAAAAGAAAGAATCGCCGCTTCGGCAAAAGGACCTTTCACTCGCGGAAGCGTCTTTTGAGGATCGGATTCGGACAAAGGATCTTTTACTCGTGCGGCACACCCAAGAGAGCGCAGGATTGCATGCGGTTAAGAAAGTAGCGATTCGATTTGGACCGCATGAACCGAGCGCTTACGTTCTTTCGGTTGAACAAAAACCGTCGGAGCCGGAATGTGCAGAGGCGGATGACTTTGCGAGCGAGGGCGAGTCCGCGATTTCGTCGTGGGTCGCGCCATTTGAACCTCCGCCGAGTTTGGAAGGACTGCTTTTGGAAGCGCGTGATCTCTCGGTTGATGAAGTTGACCCGCATCTATTCGTTTCACAATTTACCCCTGGCGATGCTTTGCGGGCGTACAAAGAACAGCACGGACTCTGGTCTCGGCTGCGCGCGCCGTTTATTCGTTGGGAAGTGCGCGTACCGGAAAAATCCGTTCAAAAAAAATCGAGAGGATTTTTTGGGTCATTATCTTCCTGGGGAAAACGGGCATTTGGAAAAGCAAAGGAGGAGTACGAGGAAATAAAAGAACGCGAACAGGAATTGATTACCCAAACAGAGGAAGCATGGCATGTGCCGGTTATGGTGCCGAAACTGCACGTAACTCGTGTACTTATCGGTTTTCTTGGTCTTCTTATTGTTGTGTCATTGCCAGCCGGAGCCGTTTCTCTTTCGCGCTCCTTCGGTTCTTCTGTGGCGCAGGTAAAATCAAACAGCGAATTAGCGCTTGCGGATATGAAAAATGCGGCATCCGCAAAAGGGCAGGAACAAGTCGCGGCTTTACGGCAGGCGTCGTCCAGATTCCGCGCCGCTGATGCGGCTTTGGCTAAGGTGAATCTGCTTGCGGTTGCGGCGGCGCAAGCTGTTCCGCAAACGCGCGATTTGTACCAGAGTGCGCATGCGCTTTTGATCGCCGGAGAAAAAGCCACGCAAGCGGGTGATTTGCTCGCGCAAGGATTGGACCGCGCGATCAGCGCGACGGTTTCGCATCCGGATGAGCGTTTGCTCACGTTTTTAACCTACCTTGATGCCGCGGTTCCGCTTTTGGATAATGCATTTTCGCAATTAGCGGCAGTGAAAACCGAGAGTCTCCCGCAAGAGGTAAGAACGCAGATCGAATCGCTTAAGGAATCGCTTACGAACGGTCAATCCTCGCTTGCCGATTTTCAGACGATCGGGCATTTGCTGCTGTCCTTTATCGGACATGATCGGCCGCGGACCTATTTATTTATTTTTCAAAATCAGACGGAAATCAGGCCGACCGGCGGATTTATGGGTTCCATTGCCGAAGTGGAAATTGATCAGGGAGAAATTAAAAAAATTACGGTCCCTGGCGGCGGCCCATATGATTTACGCGGTCAGCTCATGGCGCTTGTCGCTCCGCCAAAACCGCTCCAGCTGATCGATGCGCGATGGGAATTTCAGGATGCGAACTGGTTTCCGGATTTTCCAACCTCGGCGCAGAAAATAAAATGGTTTTGGAGTAAATCCGGACAGCCGACGCTTGACGGCATTATTGCCGTGAATGAGAGCCTGATGCCGAAACTGCTTGCCGTAACCGGTCCGATTGAAATGCCGGAATACGGAAAAACGATCACGGCAGAGAATTTTTTAGACGAAGCGCAGAAGGCTGTGGAGCTTGAGTATGATAAAACCGAAAATAAACCGAAGAAGTTTATAGGGGATTTGATGCCGAAAGTTTTGGAGCGGATTAAACAAGGTTCGCATGATGATTGGTTCACCTATATCGGGCTGATCACGGACGCCCTTGCGACGAAGGATATTCAGGTTTACGCGAGCTCTGAATCAGAAGAAACGCTGGCGGAGCGGTATGGCTGGAGCGGTACCTTGAAACCCGTAGGCGGCGATGTCCTTTCCATTTCTGAGGCGAATATCGCGGGTCAGAAAACAGATGGCGTTATTCAAGAGCAGGTGAACCATGATGTGCGCATCGCGGATGACGGATCTATTACGGATACGGTAACAATCGCGCGAGAGCATCATGGCCAAAAAGGAGAACTCTTTCGCGGCGCGAACAATGTTTGTTATCTGCGAGTGTACGTTCCTCAAGGTTCAGTGCTCTTGAGCGCTTCCGGATTCCAGCCGCCGTCAGCAGATCTGTTTAAAACCGTTCCTCTCGAACATGCGACAGATACGGATTTAGCCGCGTTGGTTTCTCCTCAGGAAAATGATCTTATCCCGAATGTCGATATCACGAACGAGTTCGGCCGAACCGCATTCGGCGGGTGGGTTCAGGTTGCGCCCGGTCAAACGCAGACAACCATGTTTACCTATCGTTTACCGTTTACGGCCGAAGCACTGGCAAAACAACTTCTTCCAGCGACGAGCAATGGTCAATCTCGCGCGGCATATACATTGCTTCTTACCAGTCAGTCCGGAAAAACCAATCGTCAGCTCATGACATCGATTCATGTTCCGGAAGCATGGAAAACGCTTTGGGAAAACGAGGGAGCATCCGTAAGCGGAACACAGCTTGGCTTCCGGGGGGCTTGGGATCGCGATCAGGTGATCGCTGGGTTATATGACACGTCCTATGTCCAAACCGCCAGCACTCACCCATAAGGAGGGCATCAAAAAATCCAAACGGATTTCGGCCCGCGCGCGGCGTTCGGATTTGGAATTAAAATTAAAATCGATTTACGGGGCAGATGCGGAAAATCTTCATCGATTTGAGCGCCGGCGCCAGAACCGCACCGCCTATTTTGTTTTTGGAAGCCTGTTTTTTATTCTCTTAGGTGCGGCACTCTGGTTTGTGGCGCCATCGCTCGCGTGGCGTTTTTCGAATCGTGAATCAGGCGCCGGCTTTTCCCTCGACCTTGCAGGGCCTGATCATATCGCCATCGGCGGGGAACAGACGTATCAAATCCAGTGGGCGAATACAGAAGATCGTCCCTTTCAATCCGCGAGTATTCGTTTAACATTTCCTCCGGATTTTTCCATAACTTCAGCCGTGCCGCCGCCGACGGATCGGAAAAATATGCAGTGGAATTTTGGTATGCTTCCTGCAGGGACAAAAGGCGTGATCGAGATCAAGGGGATTTTTTCCGGGGCGCTCGGCGCAGAGAGCGCGCTTCAGCTTATTGGCACCTATCGGCCGGAACGGACGGAAAAAAATGCTGAATCGCTGGCGACTCTGCCGGTTTCCTATACGGATTCTGTTTTGGGCGGATTCCTGCAGGCGCCGGCAAAAGTCCTGGCTGGAGATGCTGTTTCCGTTTCGTACACCGTGATTAATCATGGAAAGGAACCGATGAAGGGGTTGGTTGCGGCATTTACTCTTCCGGATGGATTTGTGCCGTCAGCGAAACAGGCCGCGGATGATCATCAGCTTTCTCTTCCAATTGGCGACCTTGTACCGGCGGCATCCACAACGATTACCTTAGTCGGATCATTCGCGTCAGGAGTGAGCGGCGATTCGCTCTTTCATGTAGAAGCCGGGCGGCGGGCATTAGGCGGCCTTTTTTTTCCAGCTCAAAAAAGTGATGTGCGTGTTCCGGTTTTGGCCGGCAATTTTTCATTAGCATCCGTTGCCAACGGGTCGAATTCGGATCAGAGTCTTCAGCCGGGCGGAATAATTCATTTTGCGCTTAATTATCAGAACACGAGTCAGGAAGATCTTAAGGATATTCGCTTAACGGTTGGTCTCGAATCGCTCTTGGACGGAATTTCGGCAACCGGGACGTCGCTTATTGATTGGCCGCTCATTCAAAGTCCGGCCTTTTCTGCTTCATCGACTCATGCACGTATTCAGACGATCACCTTTGAAAAAAAACGCGTTTCAGATTTTGGCCTGCTTCCGCCTGGAGCGGAGGGAACACTTGAATTTTCATTTCCGACAAAGGCTTTGCCGAAAGGAATAAAAGACGGGGTCATTCGCATAACGGTTGATGGCGAAATCGGCTCAGCGGGAAACGCAAAAATTTCTCGATCTGTGCATACCGTTCCGATTTCTCTTCGCTATCGGACAGATGCGGACCTTGATGTATTTGCACGCTATTTTACCGAAGAGGGAGCGCCGCTCGGGTTTGGTCCTTTGCCGCCGGTCGCGCAAAAAACCACGGCCTATCGAATTTTCTGGCATTTAACAAAAACGCTTCATCCGCTTCAGGATTTTTCCGTTGCCGCTCATTTGCCACCGAATGCGGTTTGGAGCGCGCGCGCAGAAGCAGATCTTGGCACGATCCGATATGATCCGGAGACGCGCCTGGTTCAATGGACCGCGGATCAGATTTCTGATCATGCCAACGAGCTTGAAGCAAGTTTTGAAATCCAGCTTACCCCTGATGCAAACGATATCGGTCGATTTGCGGATCTTCTTGATGAAACAACGATCCAGATGAAAGACGCTGTCACATCCGAAACGATCAGCCGCAATAAACCGGCGCTCTCAACGGATTTAGCGAACGACGATGGAGCGCGCGGCAAAGGCGTTGTTCGCAAAGAGTAGGGCCGCTTTTCGGATTTGTTTTTTTGTGCTATGATGCATTTTAGCGTTTCTTTATGACTTATCGCGGACAGCGGCCTCGCGTGGTTCCGATCACTGCACCTTCTTTTCCGACCCTCCCGCGGCCGCAGATTTATCGAAAAATTGCCTATACGTTTGTAGCTTTGGCTGTGGTGGTTTTAGTTGGTGTGCTTTGGCTTTCTTCGGTTCGCGCCGATGTAACCGTTCAGGTAAAGCGGACGCCGGTAAAATTGGATGCGATGGTTGATGTGGCGCGGGCTCCGCGTCAGGGACAAATTCCGGGCCGTGTGGTTCAAGGCGTTTTTGAAAAAATTCAGAATTTTACCGTTTCAGATCTGCTGGCCCAATTGGCCTCAAGTACGCCTGCCGTCGCGGTGTCGACTTCGACTCCAATTGTAACGAGCACGGATTTGGGTGTAGACGATGCATCCGTGAACGCAAAAGGGACAGTTCATATCATCAACAAATACTCCAAAGCGCAGACGCTGGTGGTAAAAACGCGTCTTTTGACGAGCGATAACAAACTCTATCGCATTGATAAAACCATTGTTGTTCCATCGGGCGGACAAGTAGATGTGACGGTACACGCTGATCAGAATGGATCGATTTATGCGATCGGTCCTACGCGTTTTACGATCCCAGGACTTTTTGTTGATCTACAAAAATACATTTACGCTGTGTCGGATACGCCGTTTGTTGCCGTTCCGGAACAGGCTGGTTCAACTGTTAAGCCGGCGCCGGTTCCGGTTAAACCGGTTTCTTCTGCGCCTGTTTTAACGGCGGACGCAATCGACCTTGCCCAGCGCCAATTGACTGACATTGTTTTAGGCGAAGCAAAAAAAACGCTTCAAGCCGAAGTTCAAGATCCAAAATTAGGAGAGGCAGTTTATTTTGTAAAACTTCTGGAAAAAGGAAATAGTGTTTCTGCCGGCCAAGGTGCGGATGAATTTTTGGCTTCTATTAAGCTCGATGTAACGGCCGTCTATTATTCAAAGGATGATATGCTTGCTTTGGTGCGCTCAAAAGTGAAAGAACGCATTCCCGAAGGACGAGAATTTATTCCGCTTGATGACTCAAGCGTGACGTATGCGCTCCAGGCGGCTGATGCGAAATACGAAACAGCCACTATCCATGTGCTTGCCGATGCGGCGTACCGATTGAATGCCGATAGTCCAGCCCTGCAGAAAGCGGTAATTGCCGGTAAATCGAAAGACGATGCAATCGCCATTCTGAAAGCCGTCGACGGCGTGGAAGACGTAAAAATTGATTTGAAACCGAGCTGGGTGACAAAAATTCCAACACTGAAAGATCATATCAATTTAACCATCCAATAATTCTTTGGCTGATTAAACTTGACGGTTTTTGGCGGGATGCGCACAATAGAATCACTCTCTGGACTCACCAACCAGCGCGGGAATTGAAGAAATGAGCGCTCCGATCATGATCGGGGAAGGCGGGTGGAACCGCCCTGCTTCTCGCAAGAGAACGGGGTCCCGACGAAACTTTATTCAGGTTTCGTTTTTTATTTCCTCTATTTTATGGATTATCCGATCGAAGTTCGTCGTCATAGTGCGGCGCACGTTATGGCGGCCGCGATTCATCGACTTTTCCCCAAAGCAAAATTTGGCGTTGGGCCTGTCATTGAAAACGGTTTTTATTATGATATTGATATCGGCCGGCCGCTCGCCGAAGATGAAATTTCAAAGATTTCTGACGAGATGAATACGGTTGTTGCGGAAAATCCGTCATTTGTTCGGCAAGAGATTTCACTCGACGAAGCGATGAAGTTGTTTGAAAGCTTAAACCAGCCGTATAAAGTTGAACTGCTTCGCGATTTAAAAACAAAAGGAACAACCAAGGTTAGTGCGGAAGAAGCGCAGGAAGTTGATCCCCAAAATATCGGGAGCGTCTCTATTTATAAAACTGGAGAATTCGTGGATTTGTGCCGCGGTCCGCATGTGGCCGAGGCAAAAGAGATTGGGGTTTGGAAATTGGTAAAAACATCTGGCGCGTACTGGCGAGGAAAAGAAGGAAATGCCCAGATGCAGCGCATTTACGGCTGGTGTTTTGCCACCGAAGAAGAGCTCAAGGCATTTCAAATTATGATGGAAGAAGCGGAGAAACGTGATCATAAAAAGCTTGGTCCGGAACTGGATTTGTTCACGTTTTCCGATTTGGTCGGTCCCGGGCTTCCGCTTTGGACGCCTCGCGGGACGCTTTTGCGTAATATTCTGGATGATTTTGTCTGGCAATTGCGGGCAAAGCACGGATATGAGCGCGTTGAAATTCCCCATATCACGAAAAAGGATCTTTATGAGCGCAGCGGCCATTGGGAAAAATATAAAGATGACCTGTTTAAAATCACGACACGCGAGGGCCATGAATTTGCGATGAAGCCCATGAATTGTCCGCATCATACGCAGATTTATGCACGGCGGCTTTGGAGTTATCGCGAGTTGCCGCAAAGATACGCAAACACCACGATGTGCTATCGCGATGAACAGAGCGGCGAACTGTCTGGACTTTCGCGCGTTCGGGGATTTACCCAGGATGATGCGCACGTGTTTTGCCGCATGTCGCAAGTGAAAGAAGAATTTTTGAAAGTCTGGGACGTGATTCAGGATTTTTACCGCGCATTCGGGTTTTCTCTGCGCGTTCGGCTTTCTCTGCATGATCCGGCGCATCCGGAAAAATATCTCGGCAATCCAGAACGATGGCATGATGCCGAAGGTGTTTTGCGGGAAATTGTGAATGAAAAAAAGGTTGATTGGTTTGAGGGTGTTGGTGAAGCGGCGTTTTACGGACCAAAACTGGATTTTATGGCAAAAGATTCCATTGGGCGCGATTGGCAGGTAGCCACCATCCAATTGGATATGAACATGCCGGAACGATTTGATCTGGTTTGTATCAATGAAGGCGGGGATCGCGAGCGGATTGTGATGATCCATTGCGCGATCATGGGATCTATTGAGCGATTCCTTTCGATTGCCATCGAACATTTTGCCGGCGCGTTCCCGCTTTGGATGGCTCCGATCCAGGTTTCGGTTTTGCCTGTCGCTGATCGTCATGTTTTGTTTGCACAGACACTCGCCAACGAGTTGTCCGAACACGGTATTCGGACATCGGTGGACGAGTCCTCTGAATCCGTCGGAAAAAAAATTCGGCAGGCGGAAAAATTAAAAGTTCCGCGTATGCTTGTGGTTGGTGATAAGGAAGCGAACGGGGGAGAACTTACGGTCCGCACACGCGGAGAAAAGGATCAGGCGATGCTCTCGAAAGATAAATTTATTGAACAGACGCTTCACGCGATTCGTGAACGATTGGTTTAAACAAAAAAGATCCGGTTCGCCGGATCTTTTTAAAATAAAAAGCCCGGAAATCGGGCGAGAAAAAGTTATCAGAGGTCCTCCGGCGCTGGCGTCGGGAGGCTGTTGAATGCCACAGAAACGACTTGATCGAAAACGCGCAGTTCCTGCTCGAGATCTTCGGATTCCGGCGTGGCGAGCAGGTGTTTGGTCGCCTCGGGCAATCGAAGTTCAATCACGTCCTTCATGAGGTCGATGTTCGTTCGCAGTTCATCGACCATGTGTTCAATGAGATCTTCTGCTTCGATGATCTCTTGTTCGGTCTCAGCTTCCTCGCGTTCCAATTGTCTGATGAGGAGCAAATCTTCCATCGGATCCTGCATGGCTTTGATTCGTTTATTCCAGTCGGAGAAGAGGCGTTCGACTTGCTGGATCCTTGCTTCCAGCTGATCGCGGCTTTCCTGAATTCGCGTTTCCAGCCGCCGTGCCCGGTCTTTGCTTCTATAGAGCGTTTCCTGCAGAGCGCCTGTGCGCTTCTTTGCCCGTTCGTGAAATTTTTCCGTGAGGATTTCGGCGCGTCTCAGCCGTTCGTCCAAACGCGTTCTGGCTTCGTGGATAGGGGAGCTTGGTCCAAGAAATCGGGTCTCCAGAACCTTCAACTCCCGCATGAGTGAGTTCGTGAGAGCGAAGGTCGGCTGTTCTTCAAACTTGCGTCGCTCTTCGTTCAATTCCTCTGCATGTGCATCCCAGAGTTCGTTAGCAACAAGCAAAACAAAAACTTGAAATGAGAGAAGAGAGATTCCCCAGAGTGTCAGCCCCAAGATCCAGCGGCTGGCGATAAAGCTGACTAGACCAGGGAGAAAACTCAAGACACATGCTGTTAAACAAACCGTTTGTGAAGGCGTCGGCTTTTTATGGTTGTCTGTGCAATTAATGAGTTGGCAGGGCTCTTCGTATGACCGCCTCAGCTCCCACCACTTTGGACGGGTGAGACGCTTGAGCTGGCGGGCTGGTTCAAGTTCAGCCGCTCTCATGAGTTCTGCGAAAGACGTTCGGTTTCGATTGAGTAAGACGAGCGCGTTTTTTTGACGCGGCATGGTTCTCCTTGATGTGAAAGAGCAATAAAAAAATTTAGCGCAAAAGTTATGAATTGTCAATTCATCGTCCTGAATCAAAAATCCCCCAAACGGGGGATTTTGCTTAAATTCTGTTTCGTTTTCCGCCTTTGATGTGCGCGGGCGGAGAAATTTTTTCCAGATGTTGGAGGAATTGGTTTGCTTCCTGATATTCATCCGATTCCTCGATTTCCGGCTGACCAATGAATTCAAAGAGGCGACGCCAGAGATTAATAATTTGTTCGTCAACATTTTCGCCGCCGTTTACTTTCGGTTCAAGGAGACGTGCTTCTTTGAGAATTTTTGTGCATTCCCGCCGGCCCTTTTCGGTGATGTAGTCTTCCAAGTGAATTAATTGTCCACCCTTTGGCGCGGCTTCTTTGCGCCCTAATGGATGCTGGATAAGATCTTTTGCATGTTCAGCCGCAACCTGGCCAAGACGGGTTTTCCCAAAGTCGTCGATATTCGTTTGAAGTTTATTCCAGTGGGCATCTACTTTTTTGTAGGCGCGCATGAGTTTCTCTAATTCCGGATCATCAAATGTGCGGCCGGATAAGGCGCGGGACATCCAGCGGACGGCGCGACCCAAACCTTTTCCTTTGTTCACGAGCGTGATGTTTTCTTCAACTTGGGCTGGCGTCATGCCGGTTTTCTCCGCAATGCGTTCCGCGAGTGCATTTCGTTCTGCGGCCGAAATTCTTAAATTGCTTAAAAGATGCACGCATGATTCAAAATTTCCCTGTTTTTTGGCTAATTCAATCTGGGCTGGATTCAGGGCGCCTTCCAGTTCTTTTCGAACGCTCGCCCGCAGGGTTTCCCATGCCTGATCGCGCTGATCAATGAGCGATTCCTCCCGTTTTTTCTTATTTTTTGGACTTTCTCCTAATTCCTTCAGGACGGAATCCATGTCTTCCAGGGCGAGACTGATTTTTGCATAATCATCGGCACGGCTTTGCGAAAGATTTTTATCATAATCGGCGCGTGCTCGCTCAAGTTCCGAGGAGGATTCAATTTTTTGATGGACCGGCTTCTTCTTTCGAAACGGGAAGACGTTTTTTGGCGCTTCGATTTCTTCCTGCAGGAGATCGCTTGGTAATTCTTCAATCTCTTCCTGCTTTTTTTGCGGATATTTTCGCGCGTATTCTTCCTGCGCCCGGCGGAGTTCAGCCGTTATCGGGATTTCTTGCGAGGGCTGTTTTTTGCGGCGCGGTTTTGGTGCTTCGATTTCTTCCTGCAGGAGATCGCTTGGTAATTCCTCGATGTCTTCCTCGACTTCATCGGTCATGTCTGGAAGGCTATCGATCTTTGCTTTTTCCGCTTCGGATTCAGCCACGGTTTCAGCAATTTCTTTGCGTAATCTCGCGCGCCGTTCTTCTTGGGTTAATTCTTCATCCGCTCGTTCGTCGCGAACGATTGGTTTTTCTGATTTTTTACCAGGATTTTTCTTAGCTTCTTCGATCGACATGGCGACGGCTTCTGCGATTTCTTTGCGTGTTTGTTTACGCTGATCCAATCGTTTTTCCGAATTTTTTTTCGCCTCTTCAATGGACATGTTGACCGCTTCCGCGATTTCTTTGCGTGTTTGTTCGCGCTGGCTCAGTCGTTTTTCCTGATGTCTAGCGATGGCGGATTTCGCTCCGGATTCCGGATTTTTTTTCGCCTCTTCAATGGACATGTTGACCGCTTCCGCGATGTTATTCAAATTCTCGGAACGGCGGACAGTCGCTTCAATATCTCTTTTCCTTGCGTGAGCGCGTAATTTTCCGCCTGCGGGTTTTTCTATCCGGGGTTCTGGGATTTCGAAGCGAAAGCGAATCATAGACAAAGATCAAAAAAATTCATTAA
>DASTLG010000046.1:0-10613 GCA_035715245.1 Patescibacteria group bacterium | reverse complement strand
TCATCGCAAGCTTCATCAAATCGGCGGCGGTCCCT
This sequence comes from Patescibacteria group bacterium, assembly GCA_035715245.1. Classification (GTDB taxonomy): domain Bacteria; phylum Patescibacteriota; class Patescibacteriia; order 2-12-FULL-60-25; family 2-12-FULL-60-25; genus VGLT01. The sequence goes on along the minus strand of DASTLG010000046.1, from coordinate 10,578 downwards.
TGAACCGGCATATTGATCGCCATGCGTTCAGCTGCGGCACGGACTTGATGCATAGAAGAATGAATCTCCGGCAAGGGTCGGCGCCGGCCAAACAGTGTTTCAACATAACCCAGCTCTGCCGCAAGCGCACGCGTTTCATCAAGATATCGTTTCACTCCGGCATATACATCAAAATAGGCGCTAATAAATTTTTTTGCTTCTTCAAATGAAATACCTGCGGAAGCGGCCAGCCCCTGAGGACCCTGACCGTAAATTAATCCAAAGTTAATCGCTTTTGCCGCGCGCCGTTGTTCTTTGGTTACCTTTTTTTCCGGGATCCGCCAAATCGCCGCCGCGGTCGCGGTATGAATATCCTCGCCGCGTCGAAATGCCTCTAACATTTTTTCATCATTTGCCAATGCGGCAACCAGACGCAATTCAATCTGCGAATAATCGCAGGAGATTAGCACATGTCCTTTTTGCGCGATAAACGCGCGACGGATCTGCCGCCCGGCTTCGGTTCGGATCGGAATATTCTGCAGATTCGGATCTGAAGAGGAAAGTCGGCCGGTTGCCGTAACCGCCTGGTTAAATGTGGTATGCACGCGGCCGTTCGAATCTGCGAGTGTCGGCAAAACATCCACGTAGGTTGAAAGCAGTTTTGAGAGTTCGCGATGCTCTTCAATGAACTCAATAATCGGATGCGCGCCGCGCAGCTTTTCGAGCTCTGATGCCGCGGTTGAATATCCTGTTTTGCCGCGTTTAATTCCCTTTGTGAGTAATTTTAAATCTTCAAATAAAATCTCTGCGAGCTGGATAGGGGATGCGGGATTGAATTCACGGCCCGCAAGCTTAATCATTTTTTTCTCGAGTTGTATTTTTTCCGCGGTCATGCGCGCTGAAAGCTCCCGTAAATAAAGCTGGTCAATTAAAATACCCTCGCGCTCCATGGAACGAAGAACGGGAATAAGCGGAAGTTCAAATCGTTCAAGTACGGAACTAAGCCGTTCTTCAGCCAGCGCCTGCTTAAGCATAGGCCTGATGAGCATAATAACCTCCGCCTGCCGCGTGGGCTCGGATAAATGATTCATCGCAACGTCTGTGTAGCGCGCAGCCAGAGTCGCTAAATCATGATTACGTTCGCCTGCGGCAAGCAGATAAGCGGCTAAAAGCGTATCAAAAGCCCATCGGTCAACGGTGATCCCAAACAATTCCAGCTGTCGCGTCTGCCGTTTTCCATCATGGGTAAACTTCTGAATCAGTGGGTCGGATAAAAGCAGCTGTAAACGCGCTTTCTCTTTCTTTATTAAAGCCACGGGCAAAAACCACAAATTCCGTTCAATGCCGAGTAGAAGTCCTTCAACGACATCGGAAAAAAGCGAGTCCGCCAATCCTTCGGCAATATAAACGAGCATGGATTTCGTTTTTTTTGCGGATTCAAGGAGCGAAACAACGTCTTCCGATTCAGTAAGTTGTTTAACAATAAAAGCGTCCTTTTTCTTTTTCTTGGAAACGCGTTCGCTCGTTCCCTCTGACCCGGCTTCTGAAAAACGCTTTAAGAGCGACTTAAATCCCATGCGCTGGAGAAATTTCATGAACTCATCACGTCGAATCGAAGAAGCATCTCGTTTTCTCAATTGATAACGGATCGGAACGTCGGTCACAATCTTAACCAGTGCAAGTGAAGCCGGCATGGCCGTTTCTCCGTCCAAAATTTTTTTTCGAACCGACGAGGTCAAATCCGTTCGTTCATCATGCGCCGCTTCGATTATTCCTTTAGTCGTCTGGTATCTCTGCAGAAGTTCTGTCGCGGTCTTTTCGCCAATACCAGGAATTCCAGGGATATTATCAGACGGATCGCCGCGCAAAGCTTTATATTCAACAAACTGCGCTGGCGATAATCCGTATTGACGTTTCACCTCAGCTTCATCGTACAGGACAGTTTCGGTCACGCCTTTTTTAAAAGCCATCACGGAAATTCCAGGAGAAACCAGCTGAAGCGTATCGCGATCACCCGTCACGATAGTTACATTCCAATTTGATTTTCTTGCATTCACAGCAACCGTTCCGATCAAGTCGTCTGCTTCATATCCATCAAGAGACAAAGACTCGATTCCAAGCAATGAAAGGGCTTCTTGGAGCCAGGGGATTTGATCATAAAGCGCTTGCTCCTGTCGCTCCCGTGTTGCTTTGTAGGCGGTATACGCCTGGTGACGAAATGTCGGCGCGGCTGTATCCCAGCACGCGATAAACGCATCCGGTTTTTGTTCGTCAAGTAATTTTAAGACAACCATGAGCACACCATAAACAGCGTTCACCACATTCCCTTCAGGATTTGTGAGCGGCGGAAGCGCGTGCCAAGCGCGATGCAGTAAGGCGTTCGCATCCAAAATAATAAGCTTCGGATTTGTCATGCGGAAAGCGTAGCACAAGGTCAAAATAAAAAAAGCCGGCATGCAGAGCAAACCGGCAGAATCTCACTAAAGATAGGCATCGAGGAGAAATTCCGTGCCTGAAAAAAATTCAGGCTCAGAAAAATACGAAGCATAGGCAGCGGATGGAACGACCGTGAACGAGAGCTTGTCCGCCGAACTGACAATCAATCCTGCGCCCGAAGGCAGGAAGCACCGGCCGATAAGCGATCGGCCGTCTTTCCAGAACGACCGACTCCAGCGAACATCTCCCTGATCCGTCAGGACAAGAACCCGGGCGCCATCACGATGACTTGTCATGACTGCGGCCACATGCGTTTCAAAACGACGCACGCGCGAGCCGTCCGTAAATGGCACACCGAGCGCGCTGTATGTGCGCGGTTCCCAGGAACCAACATGTTCGATGGTTGCCAAGGTCCGATTCGCTCCTAATTCGTGTGAAGCAAAAATCGGATAATGCCGCTCATGTGTCGGAGAAATGAGTCCAAACGCTCGTCCGCACGATTCGTTTACATCCAGAAGCAGAACCGTTTCCTGTTTCACGAGCGCATGCGGTCCCTGAATAGCAACCGGCAATGACCATCGATACGAAAAGGAATTTCCATCACGGGTCGTAAACCTGAAACGTGTTTCTTCAAGAGTGGAGAGCAGGTGAATTCTCCGCGCCTGTGCACCGCGACAGTCCTTGATCAACGAAAATCCGTCGCAAAGCTCGTGCAGATCCCGACTCCGCACGCGCGCAAGGCCCTGGCTCCCGGTAATGGCATGGACCGAATCACCGGGAAAGGCGAAATAGCCGCGAACCATGGCATACAACTCGCGATCAGGCAAAAACGGAGCGATCGTGTACGCGGAAGCGCGATCTGTCGGAACCTGTTCAGGATCCCATGTAATGACGGCGACCCGCCGCTCTTCGTGGAACCGCTCCTCGATTTCGATCAGAACTGCCACCAGTCGCTCTTGCTGAACACCGGAAAAAAAACCGGGCGCCTGTGAAATCGGAAACCTGGCGATTGAGAGAGCGCTGGAAGAAACCGTCTCCTCCATCCCGACCTCCTTTGTCCAAGGTCCAAACCTTTTTTGCGTACGCAAATTTAAGGTGAACGAGAGTTTAAAACAGATCTGATCCATCTGCAAGACCCACCAAGTCTTTTGATTGCACGTTTTCGCGCCCTTCGATTCCTCGCGCCCTTCGATTCCCGCCACGCAAAAAGATACCGTTCAGGTATCTTTTTTAATGGAGGCGTGGGTGGGAATCGAACCCACGAATAAGGGTTTTGCAGACCCTTGCCTTACCACTTGGCCACCACGCCTTGCTCGGCCTGTGCGCGCGTATCCTTCGGCTCAACCTGCGGTCGAGCCTTGTTTTCCGCGCGCGGCCCGCGCCTTGTTCGCTGCGCTCACAATTCAAATCCAAAGCTAGCGCGCACAGCGTAACAGAGAAAAATAAAACAGAAAAGGCTCGAGAACCGACGCGCGACTTTGCGCCAGTTCCCGAACCAGACAACTAAACGCCCACCGAAGCGGGCTTAGTTTCCTCGACGAGCCTAGGAACGAATAGGAACTGATGACTCACAACGCTAAAGCGGACTTACGTCCGCTTCGGCAAAATTATTTCTGTGCGACTTGGGGCTTTTGATTCCACTGCGCCTTTCCATCACCCCATTCAACAATTTCCATGGTCGCGTTTTTCGTCGTTACAAGATTTTCCATTTTTCGGTCAGCCACCCAAACATCAATATGGCTATCGTGGAACCGATCGTTCAAACGATCGTGCACCTCAAAAATCATATCGCCAAACAGCTTTGGTAGGCGCACTTTGGTTCCAAACGGCACACGATATTTAGCGTCCGGTGTCGCGTAATTCCAGGCAATAATGCCGTCCACGCGTACTTTTTGGCCGCTTGGCAAATGCGTAACATCAATCAGATTCTGTTTGTCCGTCGGATCACCGTACAGATAACGCGTATCTGAACCATCTGCCGTGGTAAACGGTGAACTGTCACATTCCTCAATTGAGGATGTATAAGCCGTCACGTAGACCGTGTACGCGGCTTTTGCTTTATCTGCCGATTTTTGCGGCTTGCTAGAAACCGTCTGATCCGTATCCTGGTCTTGGCCGGGTAACACAAATGCCGGGGCCTGATCCTGAGTATCGTCAGCCAAAGCAACGCTAAAACGTAACGGGAGCCAGTTTGGAAGCGTAAACGCTTCTGCCGCTGGCATTGCCAATGGAAAAAGCGCGGCAACCATGGCCAAAACCGCGGCCAACCGGCTTACGATTTTCTTAAGGGTAATTCCTTGATTTTTGGTCATATGTTAGCCCCAAAATGAATATTCCTCCATTAGGCTCCTGCTCATTTTGAGAACATATAGAGTAACAGATTTGCCCGTTTTTGTCAATGGTCGTATGATGATAAAAAGGCCTTACTAAGCCAAAAAATAACCGCTAACTATGGCGATTTACCACGCAGATGATCGTTTCCCGACAAAAGAAAACCGTTTTTTGCGCTTTGTTAGGGCTCAAAAGACAAGTCCTTGGAAAACGGCCGCAAAAACCCTCCTCATTATTGTTTCCGGACTCGCTATTATTGGCGTTTTTGTCTTTGCGCTTGTAGCGGCATGGATTAGCCGCGATTTGCCGGATCCGAACACGCTTACAACGCGTCAGGTTCCGCAATCAACAAAGATCTACGACCGAACGGGCACGCATCTTTTATATGAATTGCACGGGGATGAAAAGCGGACTCTCGTCAAGATCACCGACCTCCCTGTTTACGTAAAACAAGCGACTATCGCTATTGAGGACAAGGATTTTTATCAACATCATGGCGTGTATTGGAAAGGGATCGTTCGCGCGGTCTGGACTGATCTTACGCATGGAAAACTTCAGCAAGGAGCCTCTACTCTGACCCAGCAACTCGTCAAAAACGCTCTGCTTACAAACGAAAAAACGATTACACGTAAAATTAAGGAATTCCTGCTCGCCATTCAAATTGAACGCGTCTACTCAAAGGACCAGATTCTTCAGATGTATTTGAATGAAATCCCGTATGGCGCAACAGAATACGGCATTGAATCCGCCGCGCAAACGTATTTTGGAAAATCGTCAAAGGATTTAACGCTCGACGAGGCCGCGCTCCTCGCATCCATTCCGCAATCAACGGATTATTACAATCCGTACGGAACCGGCGCGCACGGCGACAATCGCCAAGCCTTAGTCACACGCCAGCACCGCGTTTTGGATTTAATGGTTGAGCAAAAATTCATTTCCAGACAGCAGGCCGAAGATGCAAAAAAAATTGACACGCTAAAAAAACTTGTTCCAAAAACAGTAAACGGTTCTATTCAGGCACCGCATTTTGTTATGTATGTCCGCTCGCTTCTCACGGAAAAATATGGTCAAAAAATGGTCGAGCAGGGAGGACTCAAAGTCATAACGACGCTCGATTGGGATAAGCAAATGGCGGCCGAAGATGAAATTAAAAAGGGCGTTGATGCGCGAGGAAAACAGTATAAATTTTCGAATGCCGCGCTCGTTTCACTGGACCCGACCAACGGTCAAATCCTTGCCATGGTCGGTTCAAAAGATTTCTTCGATACAGCAAACGATGGTCAAGTGAATGTCACACTCCGTCCTCGTCAGCCAGGTTCCAGCTTCAAACCGATCGTGTACGCCGTAGGCTTCATGAAAGGATTTTTGCCTGACACGACGCTCTGGGACGTTAACACAACCTTCAAAACCGATACCAAGCCATATCAGCCGCATGATTATGATCTAAAAGAGCGCGGCCCGGTTTCTATTCGCCAAGCGCTTCAAGGATCCTTGAATATCCCGGCGGTTGAAATGCTGTATTTAGACGGCGTAGGCCGCGTGCTGGATTTTGCCGAAACCCTTGGATACACCACGCTCTCAGACCGAAGCCGATTCGGCCTTTCGCTCGTGCTTGGGGGCGGCGAGGTTACACCCATCGAACACGCAAATGCCTATGCCGCGTTTGCGGACGAAGGTATTCATTATCCAACCTCTGCTATTTTGGAGGTGGATGATCCAAATGGCACAACTCTTGAAAAATGGCAGCAGCCGGAAGGAACGCGCGTTATGGATCCGCAGATTTCGCGTCTTATCTCTAACGTCTTGTCCGATAATGCGGCGCGTGCCTACATCTTTGGCGCGCAAAATTATCTAACGCTTCCAGATCGCCCGGTTGCCGTTAAAACCGGGACCACCAACGACTATCACGACGCCTGGACGGTCGGATACACGCCAAATTTAGTAACGGCTGTTTGGGTGGGGAACAACAACAATGATGCCATGAAACGCGGGGCCGACGGATCAATTGTCGCCGCTCCGATCTGGCAGGGCTATATGAAACGCGCCACAAAGGACCTGCCCATTCAGACCTTCACCCAGCCGGATCCGCCGACAACCGATAAACCAGCCCTCCTCGGGAAAGCCGTTCAGCAGACGATCCAGATCGATACGGTAAGCGGCCTGCGAGCCACCGAATACACGCCGCTGGAGGATATTGTGAATCAAACTTTCTACGAGGCCCACACAATTCTGTATTACGTGGATAAAGATGATCCGACTGGTCCGCCGCCATCAAATCCGGCAGACGACCCTCAATTCGCCAACTGGGAAGCCGCCGTCCAAAGCTGGGTCCAGCGAACCGGATGGCACACGACAAGCACGGCGCCAACAGGTTATGACAATGTCCACGTGCCCGGCACTCAGCCGCAAATTTCTATTTCTCAGCCAGCGAACAATCAGACGATCAATGCGCGCGATCTTTCGATCGCGGCAGACGTCAGTTCTCAGCGGACGATTACGCGCGTTGAGGCGTCGCTCGACGGCGTCCCGCTCGGCACTCTGTCCGGATCGCCATTCATCCTTGCGGCCCATATTCCGGATTCGATCGATGCAGGCACGCACCAGCTCACGATCCGAGCGTTTGACGACCTCGGAAACGCAGGCACGGCAAGCGAAAGCGTTAATCTCACAGCCGCGCGCATAAACGGACCACAGATCACGATTGATGCACCCGCACCAGAAACGTCCTGGTCGCGTGCAAGCTTTCCGCATGTGGTTGATGTCCATGCGATTGATCCGACGATTTATCCGCACATCGATGTTTCCTTTATCGGATCAGACGGCATCAACCGCTCTGCCGGATCAGAAATGAATCCGAACAGTAACCCAATTCACATCCAGATTCCGCTCGGTCCACCGGCAGGCCGATATCTCATGGTCGTTTCCGGAACCACAAGCGACGGTTCTCGAACCGACACGGCACAACTCTACGTCACGATAACCGAATAATAAAAATCAATATACAGCAGCCGGTAAACAACAAAACCGTCCAGAACAAAGAAATCGGAAAAACCGATTTCTTTTTAAAGCGTTCCTTCGAATAAAAAAAACCGGCCACATAGTGACCGGCAAGCAACTATCTTTCTTCGCCTTTGCGCACAATCCGATTCTGGATAAGCGACCGGAGGGCGATCTGCGTGGTCCTGATATCCTTATCAACCCTGTTGCTAAGTGCACAGATCGCTTCGAACAGACCTTGTTCCCATGAATCACAGATAGCCTCTGGCCGTCCAGATCCGCTGTATCGATTCATCTGCCCGTCCCAAAAAAAATAAAATTCGGCCGCAACCACAAAGGCGGGGTCCTTCAGTTGAAGCAAAAACGCGCCCTCCTCCAGACGAGCCGGCTCAATAGAGCCCCGTTCAAAAAACCAGCCGAGAAACCTCTTGGATCCTTCCGCGGTAAAGAACAGATCATCCAAAATCCGCTCCATTTCCTGATAACAAGCTGTCGCGCGCTCCACCCATTTCGCTTTCTCTTCCTCGGAAGAATCATGAGATGGCGGGTTGCCCGGAACACGAGGGATCACAAGGCACTTCATACGAGGAACGCCTTTCTGACGCTTCTTGGTCTGCCTCGCCATGTTCGACCTCCGGATTCAGGAAACGCTAAAAAATACCTCAAAAATACGGAAACGTCAAGATCGGAATGAACGATGCCGCGTTACATTGACAGAGCAGAAAATTTAGGTTCAAATACACCTTCGATTTCCAATCGAAGCGCTCATTCAAAAAACGAGGTGCCATGGAAAAAATCCTGCTCGAACCAAGCGGAGTCGCAGATCCCGTATCCGAACGGCTTCTGCGAGCGGCCGCCCGGCTAGAACAGACACCCGGATCAGATCTCGCAAAACTATTCCCAAAACAGCTGGCCGTGTTTCAGGATTTTGCGAATTTCTTGATGGATCTCGCGACCCAAACAGCCGAAGATGTCCTGACGTCATTCGCGCGCATCATCCTTCCGCCACGCACAGGCAAAACCGTGCTCGCGGCGCATATCATTAAAGCTACTGGGCTTTGCACGGCTTTCGTGACCAACACAAAAGCCCTTGTCGTGCAGGCATCGGACGAAATCGCGTCCTGGAATCCAGGAATTCCGATTGGTCGATTCTACAGTGAGGAAAAATCGCTCGTACGTCATGGCATAAATATCACGACGTACAGCATGCTGCAGGGCTATTGGAAAAAACACGGCGAACTTCCGCCGGAAATTCGAAGCGCGGCAATCGTCTTTGTCGACGAGGGCCATCACTGCATGACCCAGCGGAGACTCCTGGTTCTGCGAAACGGATTTGATCCGCTCGCGGTGCGAATCGCCCTTACCGCCACGCCAAATTACGATTGGGAACAAAAAATGCTTGCCCGCTATTTCCCAGAACTGATTCACGAAATCACGATGGCCGAAGCTGTTGAGCTTGATATGCTTGCCCCCCTGCGGTTCTGGCTGTACGAGGTAGACACAGATGCCTCGCGGGTTAAAATGCGCCAAAACGATTTTGATCCAGACATGATTGGCGAACTGATGTCTGAGGCGCCATTCTTCCAAGATGCACTTAAGCATCGATACGAGCCGCAAAATCGAAACATCCCAACCTACATCCGGTGCGCATCGCGTCAGCAGGCGTATGATCTTTGGAAGTATTTCAAAGAGCATCGTCCGCCAGGAACGCCCGAACCCGGACTCGTCATCAGCGGCCGTCGACTTGGCGATCCGCCGCAAAAGACCATCGAGAAATTCAAGCATCAAGAAATCGATACAATCATCTCCGTCCGTATCCTTGGCGAGGGTTGGGATGCGCCGCACTGCAAGCTGGAGATCAACCTCGCTCCATCAATTTCACCGGTTCTCTCCCTGCAGACGTTTCTCCGCGTCATGACGCGCGTGGGAGATCAGGAAGCGCGCATCATCATGCTCGTGCCGAAAAATCTTCCCACAATGCCCATTACGCCAACGGAGTTCATCGAGAATTATCCCTCAAGCGAATACCAAGCTGGCGATCTTATTGGTTCGCCAAAACAGCGGGAAAAAGCAAAGCTCAAGCCCATTCACCGTTACCAGCACACGCCCGTAAAAAAGGTGAAGCTGGTGAGCCGGCTCCTCTTGGCTTCTGTCATGAAAAAATCAAACCTGAATCCAAAAGATCCGGATCAGGTGCGGCGCGTGCTGGAAACCAATCCAGAATTTCATCCCGATGCACTCGGCCTCGGGTATCGGCGATTCCGCTGGCTCATGTTCAACCATCCGCTCTTTTTTGGACGCGGAGAGCAACTTCTGCGGCTTTCAGGCGTTCGTCCTGGCTCCGAAGCGTTCTATCTTTGGATCGCCTGGCTTTATCCCGATGTCGCCGCCACCAACTGGCTTGCGCGACCGCAGAAAATCGGCGGGGTTTGGGTGCGCCCGGCCAGAATGGTAGTCAAAGATATTCCTTGCGAGGAAGATGTCGCGCGCCTGCAAGAATCGCCAAAGCCGAGTGAAAAACAGCTCGGCGTGACAAAAGCCGCGCGCGCAGCTTTTGAGGAAGGGTGGGCAGCCATTTCCGGCGGTCTGCCATTCGAATCAGCCGTCGATTACCTCACCAAAAAAGAGCTCAAAAAAATTATCCGTGAGCTGCTCGACGAACTAACGGTTCGTGAGCAGGATGTCATCCAGCGGCGATTCGGGTTTCACGAGGAGGAACAGACGCACCAGCAGGTCGCCGAGGCATACGAAGTCACGCGGGAACGCATCCGAGAGATCGAATCAAAAGCCCTCCGAAAACTTCGTCAGCCTTGGAGATCCAAACACCTCTCGCCC
>DASTLG010000045.1:0-6578 GCA_035715245.1 Patescibacteria group bacterium | reverse complement strand
ACCTACATGCGTACGGATTCGGTCGCGCTCTCGAATGAAGCGTTGAAAGGTATTTTTGCCGGTGTAGAAAAACGGTTTGGAAAAGAATACGTTTTAAACGAACCTCGCCATTATGCCGCGACAAAAGGCGCGCAAGAAGCTCACGAAGCAATCCGCCCAAGTCTCACGTTCAGCTCGCCGGATGAAATTGGATTAAAAGGAGAAGAACGGGATGTTTATGAATTAATTTGGATGCGTACGCTCGCTTCCCAGATGCCGGACAGCAGACAACTGCAGTTAACAGCCTCCATCAAAGCCAACGAACATACCTTTACCGCCACCGGCATGCGGATTCTGTTCCCCGGCTTTTTGCGCGCGTATGTGGAAGGCGCAGACGACATCGAACAAGCGCTGGAAGAAAAGGAAAAGGCCTTGCCAAAACTTTCTATCGGCGATCAGCCAGCGTGTAAGCAAGCCGAAGCGCAATCGCATGAAACAAAGCCGCCGGCGCGTTTTACCGAAGCTTCCCTCATCCAATATATGGAGCGCGAAGGCATCGGCCGTCCAAGCACCTATGCGACCATCATCAGCACGCTCGTGGATCGCGGGTATGTTAAAAAAGCCGGTTCTGCTCTTGTGCCAACCCTCACCGGATTCGCGGTCACGCAATACATGGAAAATCATTTCAAAGATTTGGTCGATGTCGGGTTTACCTCGACCATGGAAAAATCCTTGGATCAAATCGCGGAAGGAAAAGCAGAATGGCTTCCCTATTTACGCACATTCTATTTTGGCGAGAGCGGTTTAGAGACACGCATCAAGCAGGAAACCGAAAAAAAAGATGCGGAAGACGCGCGACAAATTTCCCTGCCGACTCTGCCGAATGTTTCCATTCACGTTGGCCGATACGGTCCATATTTCGAAGCTGTAAATCCAACGACAAACGCAAAGGTAAAAGCATCTTTGCCAGCCGATATCGCGCCTGCGGATTTGACACAGGAAGCGATCGACGAATTAGCGAAACAGGCTCAGCAAGGACCAACAACTCTTGGCATCGATCCGGCGACGGGCAAAAATATTTATCTCAAAACCGGAACGTATGGCGCGTATCTCGAACTGGGTGAAGAAGATGAAACGGATAAGAAGCAAAAAAACAAACGCGTCAGTGTTCCAAAAAATATCCCCCTTGAAACGCTTACGCATGACAAAGCCATTGCTTTGCTTTCCCTGCCTCGCCCACTCGGAACACATCCGGAAACCGGAAAAGAAATTCGCGCTGGCCTCGGTCGATTTGGTCCGTATGTTGTTCATGATGGAGATTTTCGGTCGCTTAAACCGGAAGACGATTTGTTCACGGTCGATTTGACGCGCGCCTTAGAATTACTCGCCCAGCCCAAAGGAACGCGCGGTCGCGCCGCCGCCTTAAAGACGCTCGGGAATCATCCGGAAGACGGAAAACCGATCACGGTTCATAGCGGAAAATATGGGCCCTATGTGAAACACGGTTCTGTGAACGCGACCATTCCAAAAGACAAAACTCCGGAAACGATTACACTTGAGGAAGCTGTAGCCTTGCTAGCCGCTCGCAAAGAAAAGAAAAGCAAAGGATAGTGTGCTAAGCTCACGGTATGTGGAATAAAACGGCCATTCCGCAGACGATCGACACGCTCTGTGCCCAGGTTTTGTCGTACGATCCAACGGCTAATATCGAAGAAATCCGAAAAGCGTTCGCCTTTGCCGAAGAAGCGCACCGAGGACAAAAACGTGCGTCTGGTGATCCGTACATTGTCCATCCGCTCGCCACGGCCACCACCCTCGCGGAAATGCGTTTGCCGACATCGCTTGTCGTCGCCGGCCTTCTTCATGATGTTCCGGAAGATACAGAACGAACGCTCGATGATTTACGTCGGGAGTTTGGAGATGATGTCGCCTCTATGGTTGACGGCATCAGTAAACTGGGAAAAATAAAATATCGAGGCATTGAGCGCTACATGGAAAATCTGCGCAAAATGTTTTTAGCCATGGCCGCAGATGTCCGCGTTGTGTTCATCAAATTCGCCGATCGTCTGCACAATCTTCAGACGCTTGATGCGATTCCGCAAAAAAAACAATACCGGATCGCCCTTGAATCTTTGGAAATCTATGCGCCTATTGCCAATCGCCTTGGTATGGGCGAAATGAAAGGACGACTGGAAGATGCGGCCTTTAAATACATTTATCCAAAGGAATACCAGTGGGTGTACGACCTTGCAAAAAGCACACGCGAGGGTAAACAAGAATATTTGGAGCGCATCATGAAAATCGCGCTCGAGAGCTTGAAAGATGCCGGACTGCAGAACGCGCGGATTCACGGCCGAGCAAAACATTTGTATTCGCTTTATCGAAAACTTTTGAAGAACGATCGCAATATCGCCCGCATTTACGACATTATTGCCGTACGCGTCATCGTCGATTCAGTGGCCGATTGTTACGCGGCGCTCGGCATTATTCACAGCCGCTGGACACCGGTGAAAGGCCGCATCAAAGATTACATCGCCCAGCCAAAACCAAACGGATATCGTTCCCTGCACACGACCGTGTTTTGCGAAGACGGCGAGATCGTTGAATTCCAAATCCGCACGCCAGAAATGCATCGCGAGGACGAATTTGGTATCGCCGCACACTGGTCATATGACGAATCCGGAAAAAAAGCGCCCACCGGAAAAGCCATTCCTCCGCAATGGGTCTATGAATTGGCAGATATCCAGCAGGAACTAGCGGATAAGAAAAAATTTGTCGAATCTTTGGAAGATTTAAAAATCGATATTTTCAAAGATCATATTTTTGTGTTCACGCCTAAAGGAGACGTGATCGATCTTCCGGAAGATTCGACGTGCGTGGATTTTGCCTACACGATTCATACCGATATTGGAAACACCTGTACGGGCGCCAAAGTAAACGAAATCGCCGTGCCGCTTGATACGATTTTGAAAAATGGCGACATGGTGGAAATTATTACGGATAAATCCCGAAAAGGACCGAATCCTGCCTGGATCAAATTCGTGAAAACGCATCACGCGCGCCAAAAAGTCCGGCAATACGCGCGATCAAAGATCGGGTCGTGGATCAAAGGTATTTTACCGGGTATGAAATAACGAAGGCTTAAAAAGACCAGATCGTCAAAACGGATCAAAGTGAAAATTTGCATAATGCGTCTCTTTGGTCGCGCGAAGATTTTTGCTCGAACGCGCATCTCGATCTTCTTTGCGTCGAACCGTCGTCGTCTCCGCAAGATGCACCGTGTAGTGCCCCAACTTCGCATTCACTTGATCAATCGCCGCATACACCCGTTTCCATTTTTCCCATCGTACCGGCGACTCAAACAGACTTTGTTGCCGCGCTCCTTCTGGACGAAGCTGAAAGAGAACGACGCCGGTCGCGCGATAAACCCATCCAGGCCGATATAATTTTTCAAACCCTGTCTGCAGATTCGAGGCGATTTCCGGCGGAAACGCGGACGCACGCGGCAGTACGATCTCCAAACCATCCGTGTGCATGTCCTTGCATCTAAGGAGAATGGCTACCCGCGGCGCGATCAAATAATAGCGTCGAGCTTTGGCGCACGCATTTTCCAGATTTTTTACAAGACGTGAAAACAAAAGGGATCGATCCGCCGTCGGGGGTCGAAAGGTTTCGAATTTACTGATCGAGGCATAGCTTGTTTTCGGATTCGTGTTCACCGGATGAACAGATTCGCCTCTCAATTCGCACCAAATGTCGTAAATCGGCTGCGTAAATTCACGCGTAATGTCTTCTTCCTCCGCATTCGCGAAATCAAACGCCGTGCGCAATCCAAGCCGATAGCACGCGGATGCAGTTGCCGGACCAATGCCCCACACCTTCTCAATCGGCGTTTTTTGCAGGACCTCATCCATCCGTTCGACAGGAATCGGCGTAAATCCTGAGGGCTTTCGGAATTTTGATCCAATCTTTGCTAATCCTTTTGATAGACTCAACCCAACCGAAACCGTGATCTCCAATTCTTTTTCAATCACCTCTTTGATGCGCCGCGCAATCTGTTCATAGGTCGCGTGCCACGGCTGATCAAACCCTGTGAGATCAGCAAATGCTTCATCAATCGAATATTCCTCTACATACGGCGTATACCGGCGCATAATCGAAAACATCTTTTCCGCCATATCGCTATACAACGCATAATCAGAATCCACAAAGATCACGTCCGGACACAATTTCCGCACCTTCGAAAGCGGAACTCCGCGCATTACGCCTTTTGCTTTTGCTTCATAGCTCGCCGCCGTTACAATCCCGCGTTCAGCTCCGGTCACCACGGGTTTGCCGCGTAACTTGGGGTTTGCCGCTTGCTCACAGGAGGCAAAAAAGGCATCGCCATCAACGTGCATAATCGCTCGCGGCCAAGAAAAAAGAGTCATACTCCTCTTTTCATAGCACGAACGAGTATAGAACAAAAATAGAACAGTCAAGTATTGATACTCACCTCGAATTCCGACGCAATCCTTGAATTTTATTCTGAAAAATGATAGGTTCCCCTGTTAACCATTGGTTAACTCGGAGTTCTTTCACAACGGAGATCATCATGGCGAGCAAACTCCTGAACCGTCGTCCGCCGGCTAATTTGCGTGAAATCCGCGAGCGCCTGGTGCGCCAAATGCCTCGAAAAAAAATTGAGGCCGTCGTTTGGCGCGAGAATTGGGAGGATAAAAACACACAATATAAGATAACAAAATGCGCGGTTTGCGATAAGGAATTCCATTCAAAACTCTGGCACGGTGCAATTATAGTTCCTCTGTTTCTTTTGGGAATTGCCGGACTTATCACCGCTTTTGTCATGAAATTCTCAGAGAATGGAATCCCAGGACTCTTGCTATTCGCCTTTAGCATTCTCTTTTTTCTTGGAATTTCCCTCCGTGAGCGGTACATGCTCTGTCCGAAATTGAAAAGAGAACTCGCGGACGACAGCCCAGAAATTTACAAGCGAATCCCGGGGGAATTTCTGAACGAGATCAATAGGCTTAAGGCCGAAACTATTGGCGACAAGAGTCCTTTCGGCAAGCTTCTCCGCAACACCGCGCAGGCGGAAGCGGAAGCGATAAGCGTTGCCAGGGCTTGGGATGAGCGGTGCGGTCATGAAGGCGGCGAAAAAAAGGCGCCTCTTTATATCCGCGATGCGCAGACCGCGGTGCAAATAACTATCAAAACAATCACAGAAGGGCTGAACGAACTGACCAGTTATAAGCAGAAGATGGAGGATTTCTTCCAGAATTGCCAGATCGAAATTCGCCGGGCATGCGGGCCACTCCTGGATCTTGCCCTGCTTCGCAAGACCGCGGCGCTTACTGAACTGGCCCAGCATCTGCCGCAACAGGTGGAGCAGGCTATTCTTACGTCCACGACGGAAATCTATAGCCGAATCACCACGATTCAGCAGAGTCTGGAAAAAGCTTATAAAGAAACCACCGACAGCGTCGCGAGTGAAAACGCGAATAGCGGGAATGCGGAACAGGATTTCAGCCGCATCACCGAACAGATCAAACACTTCCTCAAGAACAAGCCGGCCCTTCCCGAAGCTCCGGAGATCGCCGCTTAGGACAAAATTGCGTCCGCTCTCACGGACGCTTTTTTATTTTTCGATTTTTTTGTTTTTTTCAAAAAAATGTTTCAGCTAAGGTGTCCTTCTTTGTCATTCCTGCGAAAGCAGAAATCTTTGTTTTATTTATTTAAATTAAATCTTCGGACAAATTTCTCCATGCCGGATTCTCCTTTTCAATGAGTTGAATTTTCCAATCCGCTTCCAAGCTTTCAATTGTTTCTCTCGCTCAATAGCCGTTAACACATCCGGCGTTTCTTCAACGTAAACCAATTGGTGCACGTGATATTTTTTGGTGAAACCCGGAACTATTTCCATTTTATGTTCATAGATCCGTTTCTTCAAATTTGACGTCATGCCAATATAAAGAGTTCCATCTTTCTTGCCCGCCAAAATATAGACAAAATACGATGACACATGATGGATTCCAGCTTTCGCTGGAATGACAATCAGGGGAGGATCGATCTTTACTCCTTTTTTCCCAATTTTTCCATGATCGCCTGGAATTCTTCATCAGAAAAAAATTTCAGCCGAATCTCCCCTTCTCCCCGGATATCTCGTTTAATCTGAACGCGGCAATGGAGCACTTCACGCAATTGCGTTTCTGCGGCGGTCAAATTCGCATCTTGAATTTTCGCATGGCGCGGTTTTAATACCCGCGCCTCAGTCTGCCGCACGGTAAAATTCCCGGTAAGCATTGCCTCGAAGAGCTTAAGCCGCTCTTCATCGTTTTGGAGCGAGAGCAGTGTGCGCGCATTTCCGGCAGAAATGCGGCGTTCCATTAGCGCCTGCTGAATCGGCTGAGGTAATTGTAAAAGGCGAACCGTATTTCCGACCTGCGGACGGCTCTTCCCGACTTTGGCCGAAACTTCATCCTGCGTGAGATTAAATTCTTCCATGAGACGCACATACGCCTTTGCTTCCTCAATCGGATTTAAATCCTGCCGCTGGACGTTTTCGATGATCGCTAATTCCAATTTTTCCTGATCTGTCG
>DASTLG010000044.1:0-14497 GCA_035715245.1 Patescibacteria group bacterium | reverse complement strand
TAAGATTTTCCCTCATAAGACTGAGATAATTTTCTCCCCGGTCAGCTTCTCGGCTGGATAGCCCCTCAATCGGATTCAGCATCCGCGTCTCTGCCCCGGTTTCGTTCGCAATCGTCTCGGCTATTTTGGGACTCACAAGGGTTTCAAAGAAAATGATGTGTATGTTCTTTTGTTCTATGGTTTGGACGAGCTCAGCGATTTTTTGCGGAGCTGGTTCCGCATCCGGAGAAAATCCGGCGATAAACAGCTCATCGATTCCATACCGGCGCGCAAGGTAACCGAAGGCATCATGCGAAACAATGATTTCGCGGTGTTCACAGTGTACGAGGCCGTTTTTATATTCCTGGTCGAGCCTGCTCAATTCTGAGATAAACGCGCCTCGATTTTTCTGATAGGTGGCCGCGTGTCCCGTATCTATCTTTTCGAGCGCTTCAGAAATTTGAACAGCTTCCTGCTCTGCGATAACAGGATCCAGCCAAAAATGAGGGTCAGAATCAAACACAGATGCTGAAACCGTATCCCGCATATTCAGAACACGAACCCCGCGACGTTCCAGATCCGGATGAATTTTTTCCGCCCATGCATCAAGACCGTTTCCGTTATACAAAAATAATTTTGCAGAATAAAGATCACCGATCTGCCGAGGCGTCGGTTCGTAGTCATGCGGTTCCATCCCAGGCGGAGTTAGATCCGTCACACGGACAAAATTTCCTCCAATTCGACTCGCGAATTCCGCGAGCGGATAAAAACTTGCCACGACCTCGATTTTTCCGGAGGTTCCGTTTTTTTGGATTGAACGCGATCGGAATAAAAAAACTCCGGCGCCGATGATCAATAGGCCAGCAAGCATCAAAAAGACAATGCGCTTCATAGATTCCGGCAATCGGCGCATAGACCAAAAAATTCAAGATGATGATCAAGGATAGAAAAACCTTTTTTCTGAGAAAAAATGCGGACGCGTTTTAAAAAAGATTCATCAATATCAATATCCTGAATTTTCGCGCATTTTTGGCAGATGAGGTGGTGGTGATGTCCAAGACGCGCTGATTCGTAATATCTCACGCCGTCTGAAAGAACCAATTCTTTTACGATTCCCTGCTCTTTTAAAAAAGCCAACGCGCGATATATGGTTGTCCGATCACATCGATGCTTCATTCGACGCAAATGGCATTTGAGATCTACAAGACTCAGCGGTTTTTTCGACATCGAGAAAAGACGGATCATTATTTGCCGTAAACTGGTGATACGGAATCCTTCTGCTCGAATTTTTTTCACGTCTACGGGCGATGAATTCATGTCCGCAGTCTAATGCAACAGTGTTGCATTAGTCAACCCGACATTAATTCGACGCCGGAGGGATCGCACCCGTACACCGCCAGTTAATTTCTGCTGAACGGGAATCTTCAGACACAACACAGGCCGGATTGCATCCAGATTTAGTGTTTGAAGCGTTCGGCGTGAACTCAATCCACCACGTTTTCGTGACGGCATTGTAGACCCCCTGCGAACCGATAGTTCCCTTATCCGAACATGAGCTTGTTTTCGCAATCGTAATCGCGTCACCGATCGCCATACCGGTTTCTTGTCCGGGCCGTGAATAAAAATACCAAGCTCCGATACCGATCAGAACCGCGACAATAATTAATAAAATGTAGATGCGATTCATAGGGATGAAAGAAAATAATAAATTCTCCATCCATTGTGAACGCAAATAAGGTTTTTTGGCAATTTTTTACAATTATTCCGAAACGAATGCGAAGGAAATTCGGCCAATAACCTGCCCGCGAGCGGTTTCTACGTTCACACGCCAATGGCCCGGTTCAAGATGCGTTTTGTAGGTATATCCGCGAAAACCCTGCATTCGGCCGCCTGTCATCGGAAACGAGAGACGATCTTTCGTTACCCACTTTTTCTGCATCGGATCGTAAAACTGCCAGACATGATAAATCACGGTATTCAAATCTGCCGGTGAATATATAGCGGTAAATGCGTAAATTCGGCTGCTCAAATCTCCATGGACGGTTTCGAATGGAAGTAACTCCTGCCAGATAGTTTTCGGCTCCCCGATTAATTGGTAATCATTCCCGTGCCGCTGTATGGAATGATAAATTCCGGCATCGCGGATGGACAAAGGAATCGGAGGAATAATATTAAAAAAATACAGCGCGCTCATCCCGAGAAAAACAGAAACGATCGAAACGACCATGCCTTTCAATCGCGTCCGCAGATGAGGAACTTGATGGACCAAACTATATGCTAAGCCAATAGAGATGATTGAACTCACTCCCCCGCTCAAAAAAAAGATCAAAGGATCAATAGAATTGAACAGATACGGAAAAAGAATGGATAAATACGAGAGAAGGACAAATGAAAACAGCGTCATCTGCATCGTTGGCCGAAGATAAGCCTCTCTGAACGCCTCATTAAAAATAATCAGGATGAGCAAAATAAGAAAAATCGGCCAGCTTACCGAGACCGCTCCGCTGAACCAGTAAAAAAGAAACGCCATGCTGAGGAGAGATCCAAATGCCAATTGACTCAGCAAAGGGACCGCGAGACGAAGTCGCTGCAAAAATGTATTTTTCCAGGATCGCGCGTCAAAAATAAAAACATACAGGATCGACGCGGCTGCGAGGAAGATATAAATTCCGAGCCAAATAAACATGAGATTTACCTCAAGGACGCGAAATGTAAAAAAATGCATTAAAAAACCGGCGATAAGAAAAGCCGTTACCAGCGAGCGCTCATGTTTCGCGTACCAAGATTTGATTCGCGAGAATGAAAAACGATTTTTTAGTGACACAACAATCATTTTACCTGAAATAACTAATCCTTAAAAATTAAGAGCATCAAAAAACGAGCTGTAAAAGCTCGTCAGGAGACTAGTGATGAATCATGCTGAGATACTTTTGCCGAATCCCGTTCGCGACCAGATCGAATTTCGACTCGGTTGGCGTCGGAATAGGATAATCGTCTACTTCGTAACCAGCTGCAGAAAATTCTCCTTTCAATGCGTGCCGTTCTTCGAGAGAAAGACTGATCAAACGTTCATCTCTCCCGTGTTTTGTTTCCACATATGGACGCAGACGGATCCGGAACAGGTCTGACGGAAAGAGCGAAACTGCATCGCGTGCAGAACAAGGAATGTCCCTCGCGAGCATAAGACTGAGGTTAATTTTCCGTCCGTGCGGATTCTCTTTTCTCCAAAGCACGGCGGCATCACGAATCGTATGAAACCCCGCGGCCGCAAGTCCGGCTGTACGCCGCCGATACGACTCTGACGTAGATATCAGCGAGATTTGTATCTGGATGATCGGCACAGGATGCGCACCGGCGTACTCAGCCAAACGCTCAAAATTATCCAAAGCCGTCCTCGTTTCTGGAAATACAGTGGAAATTTTGATCGTTTTCGGAAGGCCGCCGATCTGTTCGATCGCCGTGATCAGATTCGGATTAAACAGCGGTTCTCCACTGTTCGCGATACTGATTTTGTGCGGAAGACGTTCATCAAATCCATAACGCGCCGCTTCCTCGAGAACAAGGTGCACTTGATCGAGCATTTCCTGCGGAGTGAGATTACGCCCAAAACGTTCAGCTCCCAATTCGCAAAAATGGCACCGCATCGGGCATCCTGCCTGCGAAGAAATCGCGATGATATTTTTTGGATATTTTTTCCCGAAAAAATAGCTCGCTTCAATCACGAATCCGTCAGATGTTTTCTCCGGAATGCCGATGACGCCATCCTCTCGATCCCCAAAAACCAGCACCAGATCTTTCGAGATCGTGCGTCTTTTGTCCAAAGATCCACCTCCTTGCCAGAGAATACGCGTGAACGGTTTCTGCGTCAAAGTAAAAAAATAAAAAAGCCGATGGCAGATCTGACCTGCCGAACGGCTCTGAAGATTGACTAAAGGTGCTGAAGCACGCGGAATTGCCCCGCGCGGCTGTATTCGATCCGATGCCGCGTCTGCATCGGATAATTTCTGTACTCATCAAACGAACGCGGACTCATTTTCCAATGATGCTCGCCGTCGGTAAATTGAACCGAATAGAATTCCTTGCGGATGACGCGCTGGCCGGGCCCATTCGCTTTAAGACCAGGCCACTTCACGTTCATCTCATTGCCTCGCTCTTCTTTGCGCTGAATTTCGGGCCAATCGTAGTACTGGTATGTGCACCATTTGGCGTAGACCGGACATTCGTCGTAACACGTGTCGCATTCGTTGCGGTAGCACGTACTGCATGATCTCGGCGTGTAGCAGGTACTGCAGGAACGATAATGGTTGCATGTGGCCGATCCGTTTCCGTTTGGACTGCAGGATTCGGATTCGGTGCAATTACATTCGTAGGAATCTCCGCCCGTGCAATTGCATTCATAACTCACATCACGGCAATTGCAATCGTGCGGATGACACGGTTCTGTTCCCTTCTGCCGCGTCTCGCACGAAACGTTGAATGGGTCCTCCGGCATGTCGCTATCCCAGCCCCGGCCATTCTCGAGCGTCTTTTGCTGAAGACTCTCAATATATTTCCAGGAATTGTCTTCGACACGCGCGGTCGCCTCATGACTGCCAAAGAGCCACACAAGAAAAATGACCATCCCGGTAAGACCGAGGGCACCCGTCCCGATAACGATCGCATTCGGATTGCGAAGCCGTCGCGTGAGTGGAGAGATCACACTCAAATCTCCATCGTTTGCCGCGGCTTCGCCGGGGTCAGCAGGCTCTACGGCCTTGACCGCGTGTTCAGCAGAAGAATTCGACTGAGACTCGGGCGGATTCTTGAGCCGCTCCTCGTATCGCGGAGCTCCGCACGCCTGGCAGTGATCATGCAGGGCGCGCTGATCCGACCGGCAGAAACGGCAAGTCCAGTTTGCCCCAGCCATCGCTCGCTCGAGCAGTTTCGGATCCGTAATCGTCGGAGCCGAATAGGTCTCATCCGGCATCAAATATTTTTCAACGGACTTGTCCGCGCCGCAGTTATCGCAGCGCACGGACTCGCCGGTTTTTCCAGAAAGCCCCTTGTTACGGAACTTGCAATGTGCGCAAATCCAATCCATTTCAATGATGCGCGATCTGATGAGTTGTCTGCTCACCACCGCCTCCTCACTCGAATGAAAGGTTCAAAACCGAACACAAAAAAAATAGCATAATTCCTGAGCTAGGTCAATCTATATTGCTAACCTTTGCCATTAAAATCAGGCTGACTGATTTCGAATCAAACGGAACGAACCGGCTCCGAGATTAAAGGCAGGGCTAACCGGATCAATATCAAACCTCTTGCAGGCGTGTTCGAAAAGAATTTGGACGCGAGGATCGTCTGGTTCTATGCGATTCTTCTCCATGACTGAAAATACTTCTCCCAAAATTTTTGCTCGTATTTCGCCAAATGAGAGAACACCACCAAAATGCGGCTGTTCTCCGAACGAAACTCCTTTCATGGGCTTACCTTCCACATTCCGGAGCGGCTTTGTAAAATGCGGCGTTCCATCAAGAAAATATTCCGGATGTGATTGATACAATTCTGACACAACCGCCAGAATTTTCTGCTCATCAGTTTCTTTAAAATACAAAATCATTTTATCAAGTCGATTTAAATCTTCCGCATTCGCTTTTTGTGAAATTTTTGCATCCACCGCGACACCTGCCCGATAAAACCTAGGCAACGCTTCTTTATAAAAGGCCGGCAAATACTCAGGCTTCACATTCAAATAAATTCTTCCACCATTCGGTTCTCGATCTACTTTTGCGCCTCCATTTAATTTGAAATAAATCCATCCGTCGCGCATAGAACTGATACTCGGCGAGATCGGCGGATGTTTGCCGTGCATGTACTTTCTTGAAATCTCAAGAAAATAATTCATGACATCGGCCGCCTGCTTTTCATATACACGTTTGATGTGCTCGGTTTTAGGATCACCATCTCGGAAGATTGAGCGATCCAAATCTTCCGTGTAATACAGATCATAAAAGATATCTCCATACATTTTTCCGGATTTTGCTTCTGCATAAATCCGATTTCGGTATTTCTGAACGAAACGGAAGAACGAGGTCAATTCCTGTCCGCCGACCGTCTGTTCAAAACGAGAATGTTCTGTCTGATCTGTTTTAAGAAATCGGAGTACCGTCTCGTGCAGACCTCCTGCGTTCGTTAAGAATCGGAGAGCGCTCGGATCTTGTTTTGCACGAGAAATAAAATCCACCAATTCTTGAAAGGTATACGTTTTTTGAGAGCCGCGCAAAACGCCAGAACCAACTTCGGTTTTTAAAACATCGTACAGCTTTTTCCATTTTGCCGGATCTCGCTCCTGAATGGCGGCCAATTGGGTTTGTAGACGCGTTTCCAGATCAAAACCGTCTCGCTGTTTTAGAGCACTGGCCTTTTTTTCCAACATCAAAAAAATCGAATGGATTTCGCGGATCTCCGAAAGATAGCGATCAATTGCTGGTCCTAAATTAGGATCTCGCGCATCCTGAATGCGCGTCCACTGTCCTTGCAGTAAACGCAGACGATCCGCCAAACCTTGCGTCATCACATCCAATTCCCGCGCTTTTGCTCTGAAATAATCCAGCGTCTGTTCATGACGGATTTGGGTAAGTTCTTGACCCGCACGCGATTTTCTCTGATCAAAATTTGCCTCGGCGAATCGTTCCTCCTTCATACACGTTTTAGTTTCGTTCGAATAACCTCTTCTTTCTTCTTTTCAAGCAGTCGTTCAAGCTCGTTTTTGAGAGAAAGTCCGGATTTCCGGCAGGCTTCAAATCTCAAAATTAGGTCTCGAAATTGTTTTTCAAACCTGATCCCATCTAAAGCCACTGTCTTTATTCGTTTCATAGTCAGTCGCACTAACCGTTATCCGCCATTAATAGATGTACGAATGGAACAAGTTTTTTCGGCGCGGTATTCAACGGTCGTCCGCGTAAATTTTGATGCAACTTCACAAGAACCTCTCTCAAATTCCACAAACTCTTTATATACTGATCTGTCAAATGGTCTTCTGGTTCTCCCCTTTTCCTCAATATTTCGCGGACATATTCAATCTTATCGAACGATTTTCCATCCCATAATTTTCCACCTATAAGAGACGGAGACATGGAATACAAGAATCCTACCGAATATCGTTCATAAAATTCCTGAATCTTCTTCATGGCTTCCGGATCAAATTCAATGTCGGAAATTTCTAAGAACTCCAACACCGGCGCGATTCCATCAAGATTAGGAAACTGACCAAGTTGAAAGGCGGTTTGGATATAAGTGCCAACCAATCCAGCAAGCCGCGTACGGAGTTCCCCGGTCTGGGGAAGGCTCTGAATTCCCTGAAGAACGTTGTCCCAGTTAATGGTTGATCCGCCTTCCAATTTTTCTTTTAATTCAAAGAATGTCTTTTGATCCTTTGCAGACAAATCTGCATCATTGATCTTTTCCAACGCCGATGGTTTCATAATTTATTTTTATTATACAGTAGTATATTCAGCGAACAGCTCCGCTTCAATAAAAAAGCAAGATCTCGCACTTCTATTTGGCGCTGAGACGTATCCCGATTATAATTGGACTATCTATGCCCGCTGAACTGGTAAAAATCAGTCGAAAACCGTCTGAAATTCCGGGCAATCCCCTGGTCCAGCATTTTCTTGCCAGTCGGATAGAAGATGTTCATGAATTACTTGAGCGTTTGCGCGACTCAACATTAGTTGGTGCGCTTAAGCAAGAAACACGCGCCGCTGTTTTGGAAAAACTGACAGAAATTTTAACGCGAGCGGAAAAAAGTGAATCATCATCAAAAGAGCTTTCCGATCGAGTCAGGAACATTCTAGACACGATCTACGGACACATTGCCGGCAAAGAAACGCCTAAATTTTTTGAAAACTTTCAGGAAAAGGAACAGGAGGAACTCGTTTCACAAACCAATACCTTTGAACTCACCGAAGGCTGTTCCGTTGGCTGTTCTTTCTGTGCCATGAATTCACCGCGCGGAATCAAGGGGCAGATGCTCTTTTCGGATTTGACATACCTCATAAAAAAATACGGCCATCTGCTGACACGCGGAAAAGATTTAATTTTCCTTTATCGCGCATCCGATCCGCTGGATTACGAAGACGGCGACAAAACAATTCAAGATGCAATTGAACTGTTTCACTTTTATGGAATTTATCCGTTTACGTCGACCGGCTACCCGCGTCGAAAAAAAGAACTTTTAAAAAAGCTCCTTGCAAAGGGATATGTCCAGCGCGTATCTGTTTCGAATGACAATGTTAAAATTTTAGAAAAAGACGGCTGGCTCACTCAGCTTCCGGATAAAAGCATCGAGACCGACTATGCCGCAATCAAAGAAGGCCTGGACCAAAAATTCGACATGAAGAGCGGCGAACGTTACTTCGAGGTTCCTACGAGAGATGTTTCCGCGGGCCGGGCGCTCAGCGAAAAAGAACCAGTAATCGGCGGGATCGAATGCGCACTCGGTGTATCCCTTCGTCTCAGCGGATTTTTTAACAGCATCGTTTGCTATCCTTCTAAAGAACATGAAACTGGAATTATTGATGCACAGATCAAGCCGGAAAATATCCGCGAACCGATCCGATCGGACCATTTGCCGAAAACCGCTGATAAACTTTTACCATACGGCATTGTTGAGCAAAGAAAAAACGATCTTTACGGAAATTTTCAATATTTCATCCTTCGCAATTTTTCGCACGGAATCACGGATTATTTTATTGAGTACGATCCCCATGATTTACGGATTCTTGATCTCCAGACAGTCCGCCCCCAAGAACGCCCATTTGAAACCGCTTACGTGAATGCACGAAAAATCAAAGCCGAGATGATAGAAGAACCTGATCGCGACTCTCTTTATCAGATCGTCATGCTTTTTCCAGGAACGATTCTTTTTCGTGACGGAGATGAGAAGTCGATTTTTGTAAAAAAATTGGCCGAGTCGCTCATGGATACTTTGGAGGCTTTCATCACATCGCCAAAGTGGAAAATGACTGATCTGAATTATTTAGCATCAAGCAGTTTGGCTGAATCAGATCCGGAAACAGCGTTTGATCGCGACGAGGCAGTGAAGGTGATTCGTTCATTCCGGAATGCCTTTTTCCTGGCGCGGAAATTCATGACCGGAATTACGGAATCTAACTTGAAGAAAATAGAGAATTCTTTTTTTGAGCAGCTCCATGAGCTCTGTGATCGGCAGGTTGTTTGGAATTCTCGCCTTTCCAGAAAACAACGCACAGAAACATTTCATTTTCTGGATAAAATTTTTCAATAATTTTCCGATGCAGATCGGCTTCCTAAAACAAAAGAGGCCGTGAGGCCTCGAAAAGAATTGCTAGAGATATTTGGCAAGATCAGGCGTGACTTTCTGGACTTCTTCGCGATAGATCTCCAGCCAGCCTTCTCGCAAAAACCACGGCGGAACAAAACTGCCGTCGAGGGCGTTATCCCGCTTGAGAACGAGATATTGCCACACACACGCCGGCTCAGAGCCGCGCACCCGTCCCACTTTCGGCTTCAGGTTGGTTGGATACGTATAGGGCGGGTCGAAGCCGGCAATGACTTCGATGTAGGTATCTCCATGCTCCAGAGCAGAGAGGACCATCTCTTTCAGAGCGTCCGCCCCAGCTCGTGAAAGATAGATGTGATCCGACAGCTCGAAGATGAACGACTTGCCTTGGGCAAAGAACGGATTTTGCATTCGGGAATAGGTACTCCCGAACGCGCTCCCAGATGATTGCGGCGAATCTGTCGGCGCTTGGATAGAGCGGATGCACGCATCGTGTTTTCCAATGTACGCATCTGTATCGCCATTCATGTGGATCACCGCCCGCTTTCCTGCCAAATACGGGTGGAAACGCGGTACCAGATAAAGCGCTTCACTTTGAGGCTTATCCGCCCAGCGCCAGAATCGGAACGGCCGACCGCCGCTCGTGCATTTGACCAAGGTGCCGAGAATTGATTCGTTCAGGGATTCGAATTCAACGCTGGTTCT
Organism: Patescibacteria group bacterium; assembly: GCA_035715245.1. GTDB lineage: Bacteria > Patescibacteriota > Patescibacteriia > 2-12-FULL-60-25 > 2-12-FULL-60-25 > VGLT01. The sequence goes on along the minus strand of DASTLG010000044.1, from coordinate 4,512 downwards.
CGTTCCCCTCTTCACCTCGGCCCTAACCCAAGCGAGGACTTCTTCCAAGATCTGATACTCGGCAATGGTGATCTGAACGAACTCGACGATCGCGCGATCAAGATCTTGGTCGCTCAGCTCCTTGATTTCCGGAGGAATCTGTTTGGGATCCATGTAGAGATCGGAATCCTTATTGCTCAATTCAGGTCTACGCAGCTCGGAGATCATCAGGCCTCCGAAACGCGTAATCCTGCGCTTACGGCAGTACTGGACGACGTGCGAAGCCGCCACCTCTTTGATCTTGCGCCGTTCTGCAAAATCTTTGGTAAAGAGGACGAGCTCATCAACTTGATAAAGGTGGTCGAGATAGACTCGGGCGCAAATTCTTCTGCCATCAATCACTGACCAGACCCTATCCGACGAACGTTTGAATTCCATGCGCTCCTCCGATTTGCCGGCGTGGAAAGATCATCATCAGCTGAAAAAATCGGCTGATGAAAGAATAAAATTAGCAGAAATTTTGCTTCCTGTCAATGTATTTAAACATTCAAAACCGTTCCGCTTAACGATAGATAAATTTACCGGAACGGATTCGTAAAAACGGCGTTAGCTTATGCTTCTTGGCCGTTTTTCTGCTTTGGATATGAAATACGCGCCATTTTCGTTTTATGAGCGCATCAGCCACAAGGGAACGGTGACATCGCCACGGCACCGCTTCCGCACACATAATGACCGTCGGTTTCTTTTTAGCTTTCCGCATTAAGCGCTTTAATCCCAACTCAAATTCTTCTGTCAGCATGTAATCAGCAAAACCGCGGAAGGAGCGGTTTTTCCAGCCTGTATTTGGAGAATCTTTTTTCGCATGGCGTAAGCCGCCGAGATGTTTCTCGTGTGAATAATTGATCCCATGTCTTCGTAAAAAAATGGAAATTTTTTCTTTATTAAACTGCGGGTTATGCCGAGAACGCGGAATCGTGCGTATATCGATCACTTGTCTGATGCCATGCGCATGAAGCAATGTTAAAAATTCCTTAGAGGAGCGCGTTGAGTGACCGATGGTATATAAAACGTTTTTCATTTTTTTAAATCAATCTGTGCCGCTTTAGCTGCTTCCTTTAATTCCTCGACGCGCACAGAGGCTTTGCCACGCAAAGGGAAATGCATGAGAAAAATTTTTGATTCACCAAGCCTTTTTTGCCAACCAAAAGAGACCTTCTCTTTTCCCGAAAATTTTTGATACGCGATTTTTCCAATGAAGCAGACAACAGGAGGCTTTGTTTGCTTTATAATCTTCTGAATTTTCTTTCGTCCTTTTATCTCCTCTCCTTTTTTAAGGGCACTAATGTCACGGGTTGGCCGGTCAATTACGTTCACAAATCCCAATTGGTAAACTTTATGAAACTTTTGTGCATATATTTCCTGCAATCTTTTGTCATTTTTAAGTTCAGCTTCGGGTTCTGCAATCAAACCTGCACGCGCAAGCAAATACCAAAAGAGTTTGTTATTGGAAAACGGCACTCCTCGATTAAACGAGCCGAAATGCGGATTAATGCCAACAAAAAGCAGTTTTGCGTTTTTATACCAATAACGAAGCATAATTCATTTAAACAGCCCATCTTTAGTCTTGTCGCTCACTACTCGCCTCTTTTTCCAGCGTAAAACAAAATTCGTTTCGGCAAAAGATGATCCTCAAAATAGTCTGAAATGCCTCCAAAGCGATATACTATAAAAACCTATGTCAAAAGAGATGTCCGGACAGGCTGAACATGAGCCAAAGATTATTGTCCACGCACCCGCGAGCGAATCACTCCTCTCCCCCACACGCGCCGATCGCTGGCTCGAACCAATCCGCCAAAATCCGGAATTCAAAGCGCAGGTTCGTGAACGGCGAACACTCTGTAACCGGTTAGATGAAGTCATTGCGCACCTCCCCTCACCTGAGATGGATCTTGAAACAGCCGTAACTGAGCACATCTTAACTGAACAGCAGGTCGCCAATCTCTATAGATCGCTTACGGCCCTCCTCAAAAATCCAGACTATCGGCGTTTGATTTTTTATTTACCTTTCGAATTTTTACCACGCAAAGAATGGCATCCATCCTCACCAAATCTTAAACAGAAACGCGCCGAATTTGCCGCCATCTATCTCGCAAGGTGGCACGCTCTGCTCACGATACACGACGTGCGTGCAAACTTTGTTGATGGCGATGTTTTAGAAGTAGAATCGCGACGAGGAGATCTGCCGCGTGTGGTCAAAGCGGCGCACCTTATTCCAATTTTGGTTGAAAAGGGATTACTAAGTCTTGATGATATAAACGAGTTGCGCCGGAATACGGACGACCAGCTTTTAAAAGAAACCATCGAAGAAACCCTTCCAGTTCTCGCTGATCTCGATTTTCTTCCACCGCAACCAGAAGCTATACGCCCGCTCGCCGTGGCACAGGCCGCATCCATCACAAAAAAACGCACAGCATGGTTAGCACAAGAACAAAGGCGAAGGGCTTTAGATGCCAAAAGTAGTGAACTGGCTGGCGCGATTCTTCATGGTTCATTTGATTCTTCTCTCTTATCGGCTTCTGATTCGTTCACCCAATACTCAGCGATCGACGCCGTTCGCAAAGCCATGGAACAGGAGGCAGCCCAACCATCAAATGCGCTCAGCCTGTTACAGAGATATCAAACAGCGCTTGCAGATCTCTGGAACGCACAGCCAGCCCTTCACGCGCCGCTCTCCAAATTGTTTTATCACGCACACGCCCTGAACTTGCTTACAGACCGTGACCTGCATCAATTTGGCTTACCGTTACCTACTTTGACCGGTCCTTTTTCTAAACACTTGGCTGAAATGAAGGCGCCTCTCACTGCCCTTAAGCAAGTAATCGCTGAAATAAAACGAGATCCAATACTCGCGCAATACGTGTATCCAATCGTGCTTATTTTTGGTTCGCGCGTAAAAGGGTATGGATCAAAAGATGCGGACATTGACGCGGCTGTTTTGATGAAACCAGATACAGACATCACACAAAAACCTGCCATTCGAAGGGCACTTCGCCAAGCATTTGCCTTAAGTCATATCGATGACTCAGTCGTTGAATTTTGGCTGCAGTCCCACGGCCAAGAGCTTCGTGTTCGTAACGATGCCGGAGACGAGCCGATGATCGCGAATCGCTCTTGGACACATGTTTTGTTCAACGCGGTATGGGAAGGAGACAATGAAGCTATTCAAATTGTTCGTCGCCAGCTTCTTCTTCCCTATGTTACAGAACCAAACGACCAGCTATTCGGACGGAATTTGCGTCAGCTTTGTTTGGAACAGTTTGAACGCGACATCTTGCAATATCGACTGATGCACAACGGGTATGAAAAATTTTATCCAATAAAAAAGATAAAGATGCCGCACGCTCATTTAATAGATGGTCAAAGCGCGTTTTGGGATAGCGGTTACCGTCAAACAGCGACACGCTTATTCGCGCAACACGTTTTTTTGCCGCGCCTTAATAAGAAATAAAAAACCGAGCCATTGCTGGCTCGGAGAGAGAAGGTGCGTCCGCGACTAGCGACTAGTCGTGAGAGTTGGAACCGAACTGGTCGTGGACCCGGCGCCCGCCGATGCCGGTGACGGATTTGCCGTTGGACCGGCCGGCGAGACCGTTGATCTCATCCCACGGGATCTGCATGCCGAGCATGTAGAGGTAACCGAAGTACTGCACCTCTTCCTTGCCGCTCGGCACGTCCTTGACCTGGATGATGGCGAGAACGTAGCGCGCGAGGTTCTGCTCGAGCCGCGGGTACGTCGGCGACACAGCGACACCGAGCATCTTGAGCATCTGGTCGCGGTTGGGCGCGCCGATGAGCGCCGGCAGTCGCGGATTCGTGATGACCTCGCGGATCTTGGTCGCGTCGTAAGCCAGCGCGGCGGCGATCTGGACGCCGGTCCCACGGAACGCACGGTTGATGGCGTTGTTCACGCCCTCCGCGGCGTCACGCAGGGTTGACGTGTCGGGCGGCGCCATCATACCCGGGGGCATCATGCCGCCTGCGCCGCCGCTGACCGCGACCGCCGAGGCGATCGCGCTCATCAGGATGGCCGGATTGGCGCTGCCCTGCATCCAGGCGTCCTGCCAGCCCTTGAGCGCGGCCTGGAAGCCGGAGAGCGACGGCCAGAGCGCCTCGTCGAGCCGCTGCAGGAGCTGCTTCTTGCGCGTCTCGGTGACGAACCGGCCATCCATCCCCTTGATCGACGCGAAGATCTCGGCGTAGCTGCGGCGCGTGACCAGGTCGCGCATTTCGTAGAATTCGGCCGTGACCTGCTCCTCGTTCTCGTCCGCGAACCGCTCCATCCGATCCAGGAGGATGTCCGGGATCTCGTAGAGCCGCACGCGGCTTGCGAGCGCGGCGCGCACGGCAGAGAGCACGGACGACTGGTCGATCTTGAGCACGCCGCCGGCCTTGAGAGCCATGATCCAGCTCTCGTCGCTAGGGACAACCGGCAGAACGGCGTCGAACGACACGGGAGTGGCCGGGGCGGGCGCC
>DASTLG010000043.1:0-2063 GCA_035715245.1 Patescibacteria group bacterium | reverse complement strand
CAAACAAACCGATTGTCCGTTAATGGATGTGTTTGTCGGAAGCGCCGCAAGATTGCTCACAAAAAGATTGGTGGATGTCGCATTCGTACTCGATACACTTGTAAAAATAGCCGGAGCCGGAGAGCTAATTCCAATCGAGACGCCGTCCATGTTTCCGCCGGAAAACGAGACATTTCCGGAATTTAAATTCGCAGCTGTAAGTGTGGTTCCGTTCGCGGTTGCAAAACCAAACCAGCCCGTCGAAGTCGCATTCGTAAGCGAGCTGTTCGTCGCAAAAAGGTTCGTACTGGTTACGGCGGTCCCATTAGCGCCTAAAAAGGTAAAGTCCTGCAAAGAAGCGGCTCCGGTTACATTGAGCGCGCCTGAGACGGCAAAATCAGCAGTCGATGTTCCCCCGGCGAATTGGAGCGTGCTCGTCGTGAGCGCACCGGCATCGGTGATGGTCTGTAAAGAAATTCCTTGATTCACTGTTCGCCACAAAGAGGCAGCGCCATCGTAATAATTTAATGTTCCATCCGCAGAATTATAAAATACTCTTCCTCCGTTCGGTGAAGCTGGGGCCGAAGAGAGCGATTCCGCATTTGCCGCCGTGTACGCATACGGGACGGTGTTGATCGGAATACGCGGCGTCATTTCACCATCCCCGTTCACATCCGTCGTTAAATACAGCTGCTGATTAAAATTCACGCTTGATGGAAACGGCGTAATCGCTCCAAGCTGAACCGAAAAATAACTCTGATCAACGGAAATATTCGGCTGAATTTCCGTCCAAAGAGGAGATCCTCCGGAAGATGCATCATAAAGTCTGAATGTGAACGTGTAGGTGCCGGTCAAGGCGGATCCGGAAGCGTTTTTCAATCGCCCCTGATACCCGATCGTCACCGGGATCGCCGCTTCAGCTTCAGGAACAGAGAAAAAACCAAAATCAAAATTTCCAAAAGAATATAATTGAGCAATCAAAAGCACGACGACATTCATTCGTCGCAGCCATCGTAAAAAAGACCCGCGCCAATTCATTCGAGTTGTAAAAACCCTCCCTTACGAGGAGGATAAAGGACACAGGAAAAAAATCTTTGTCCTTTGATCCTCACCGCAAGCATTTTTTCCTTAACTTACACAAAAAATTATACCATTTTTTAAAAAATGATGGGTGTGTATAAATTCTGAGTTCATTAAAAATTTTCCGATCTCTCTTTTATGAGATAAAAACGTTTGTAATGAATCATTTCTTTGCTCGATCTGACTTTAATTGATGCGCCGCTTCAAGCTCGCTGCGCAAATGGCCAAGTTCGGATCGCAAACGCTCAATTTCCGCGCGATAAGCCGTTGTTTGATGAGATCCACCAGAATTATTTTTGTAACGAACAAATTGGAATGCCCCGCGTACCGCATCTTTTGCTTCTCCGACTTCAACCCGCATCATCGCTCTAAGCGTCTGCAGGTGGTGTCGTGTGCGCATATGCAGGAAAATAAGCACCGTAAGTAAAAGAACCAAAAACATGAGAATAATCAGCAGGAAATAAACAAACCAATTCAAATTCAGCTGAACCACATAGGTAGGAACAGCCGCGGCGGTCGTCTCAAATTCTTGTGATTGAGAAGCGAAATTTCCCGCGCGGTCAATCGCCTTTACCAAAATGGTATGTTTTCCAGAGGAAATATTTGGGGTTGAAAAAATATGCGCATCACCGTCTTTCCAGGAGATCGGCGCACCGTTATCAATCACAATCTCAAAATGATCGATTCCAGAGGTCTGATCTGCGGCCTGAATAAAGAAGCGTGCTTTTGCATCAAGGCCGTCAGATGAAACTTCCTTTACTTGAAGACCCGTCGGCGCTGTCGCATCTACTTGAACACGAAAATGAGCTGTTTGACTCCATCCATTCACATTGTGCAACCGAACATGAACGTACCAAACGCCGTCTTCGAGATCCGTGACCGTCATGGAATGATCGTGATCCAATGAATTTGCCGGTATAGACGCGGGATTATTATCAACTGACGCATTTACCTGAGTAATACCCGCCGGTAATACCCATGTCGCTGTTAACGTTCGTTTGGCA
>DASTLG010000042.1:0-5879 GCA_035715245.1 Patescibacteria group bacterium | reverse complement strand
TCGACCGCTCACATGTTTGCATGACTGACCTCCTATATAACTCCGTTGCATGAAGCAGAAAGCGCGTCAAGAGCCGCTTGTGGGAAAATCGGCCCGTCGGTCTGTGAGAAACATGTCTTGATGGGATCGGTGTGGAAAAATCGTTGTCCAGAACAAAAAAAACCGCGCCAAAGGCACGCGGGTGACGCGATGTCTTTCGGGCGCGGCGTTGAGCCGAACTATTCGGTGCTGATCAGCGGCAGGTGTTGCCGCGAGCGCAGGCGTTTTGCAGTACCTGGTTGGCGCGGACCAGGTTCTGCGAGGACTCGATGAGCAAATCTGTCTGGCAACGATAGAAGGCTTCGTCGTAGGCCTCGCGCTCCGGCGTGTGGAGCGCCGGGACCTTTTTGTTTCCCCAGTCCCTCTCGAGCGCGCGGCAGCTCTCGCCCGCCCCGACGAAGTGTGGCTCCTTGACGACGACGCGGGGCGCGGCGCAACCGATAAAGCCGAGAACGACGGTGATGAGGATCGCTTTGAATTCGCGCATGTTCACCTCCGGTGGCGGAAATTTCTTGTTCCGATCGTGCCGGCAAACCGGTGACCGGAGCGTTTTTTGCTAAAGGCCGCGTACAACGATATTGTACGTAAGAGCGGAATACTACCCGAAAAATAAGCTTCTGTCAATAATCAGCACCCCAAGATTTTAAAACCTATTCCAGAGCCTCTCGAAACATGTCTTGATGGGATCGGTGTGGAGATTTTTCTCAACTTGATTCGATCTTACGCTGGCGATATTCTCGTTTTGCTATGCGCATTCTTGTTGCGACAAATAATCCGGCAAAACGAAAACGAATTCAGGAACTACTTGCGGAATATCAAATTGATTTCCTTTGTCCGGCTGATTTGAGCATTCCTGCCATTGAAGGAGGGAAGCGATATTGTTGAAAATGCCAAGCGAAAAGCTCGTGCATATGCGGGAAAAACCGATGTACCGATCCTTGGTTTGGATTCAGCCTTCGTGATTGAAGGTGAGTCGCTTGACCCGGCGCGCGTTCGGCGAAATGCCTTGGAAGGACGTGATGAATCCTCCATGGCGCAAAATGAAATTGCGGAAGCTATGTTTCAGTTTTATCAAAATATTGCCAAAAAACATGGCGGGCGCGTTCCAGCGTATTGGGAAGATGCGAGCGCGCTCGCTTTGCCGGATGGTGAACTTCGAATTGAAGTCAGCCGCCGGCCGGTGATCCTGACGGCTGAACCGCATGGAGAAATAAATCCGCTCTTTCCCGTGCGTTGTCTCTATATTGATGCGGCGAGCGGGAAATATGCAGTCGATCAAACGCAAGAGGATCACAAAAAAGAAATGCAGCCGTATAAAGAAGCGCTTGTTCGGCTTCTTCGATTATAATTTAGGATCCGCAGACGATTAATGCCTGGGTATACGTTTGAGCCGCCTCGTTCAATCCGGTTTGATACAGAATCCATGCTTGCCGCAGACTATTTTGATAATCTTGATACGCGACGTTCAATGCTTGCTGATTTTTTCCAAGCCCTTGTTTTGCGTGCGTCCAATCTGATTCGATCGACCGCTCAGCCGCGGCATAGTTCTGATTTGTATAGGAGAGCTCTTGGGCATAGTGAAACTGGGCATCGAAGGCGCATGTGCTTGAAAAAAACGGCCCTTCGGGCGCAGAAAGCTGTGCCTGAGCTGGTACGCTAGCTAACAATCCGATAAACGTGATGAGCAGGAGAGAAAATTTATTCATAAAAAAATCGTAAACGGTTTTTTTTATATCGGCAACCGGGTTTTGTTGTGCTCGACAATGTTTTTGCGCGGCGTTACAAAAAAAGAAGTCCTATGGAAATTACCAGCTCAGCATTTGAACAAAATCAATCCATCCCGAGTAAATATACCTGTGATGGCGAGAACGTGAGTCCGCCGCTGGCGATTTCTGGCGTGCCGCAACAAGCAAAAAGTTTTGTACTAATCATGGATGATCCGGATGTACCTCCGGAGGCCGGTGTTTCCGTATTTGTCCATTGGATTGTTTATGATATTCCGCCGGGAACATTGCAAATCGATGAAGGAAAAAATCCGCCTGGCACAATTGGAGCGGGAACGCGCGGCCGCATTGGTTACTCAGGGCCGTGTCCGCCTGACCGCGAACATCGGTACGTGTTTAAATTGTATGCATTAAACAATGTATTGGGGCTTCCGGAAGGATCCACACGTGAACAGGTGGAAAAATCTATGCAGGGCAAAGTGATTGCCTCAACGAAATTGGTTGGAAAATATAAACGAAAGGAATAATCAAAGGACTTTCGGATTAGTTCCAATCCGGATACAGCGGATGCGCATCGGCTAATTCGCGAACCGCTTGTTTAACGCGCGCGGCTACGGCCGGATCGTTTTTTGATTTAAGCAGAGCGGCAATGTGTTTGGTTAGTAAGCGCGTTTCTTCTTCGGTGAATCCGCGCGTTGTGATCGCCGGCGTTCCCAGCCGCAGACCGGATGGATCCATGGGTTTGCGTTCATCAAACGGGATCATGTTTTTATTCGCAGAAATGCCGGCTGTATCCAGCCAAGATTCTGCTTCCTTTCCGCTCACGCCCCAGGCGGTAACGTCGAGTAATAATAAATGGTTATCCGTTCCATTCGAAATTAGGCGCGCGCCTTCTTCTAAAAAAGCGGCGGTCATGCTTTGCGCGTTTTTTAGAACTTGTTTTTGATAGTCGACAAAGGACGGCTGGAGCGCTTCGCCGAACGACGCAGCTTTTGCCGCAATACAGTGTTCGAGCGGACCTCCTTGCGCTCCAGGAAAAACAGCTGAGTCGATTTTTTGCGCAAGATTCTTTTTTCCATCCGGATCTAAACGATCAAGGGTTTTGCAGAGAATCATGGCGCCTCGCGGGCCGCGCAGGGTTTTATGTGTTGTGGTTGAAACCACATCGGCTACAGGGATTGGATCCGGATACAATTTTGCGGCGACAAGTCCGGCAACGTGGGCCATATCAACAAAGAGATAGGCGCCAACTTCTTTTGCGATCTCGGCAAATCCGGCGAAATCGAGCGCGCGCGGATAGGCGGAAAACCCGGCAAGGATAATTTTGGGTTTGTGCTCTTGCGCAAGGGCGCGTACCTGATCCATGTCCACGCGATGGTCGCTGGCGCGGACGCCGTAAGAAATAATCTTAAAATATTTTCCGCTAAAATTTACGGGTGAGCCGTGCGTGAGGTGTCCTCCATGCGCCAAGTCCATCGCGAGAACGGTGTCGCCCGGTTTTGCGAGCGCGAGGTATAAGGCGAAATTCGCTTGCGCGCCAGCATGCGGCTGAACATTGGCGTGTTCGGCGTGAAATAATTTTTTTGCACGATCAATGGCAAGCTGTTCGATTTTATCAATAACCTCGTTTCCTCCGTAATAGCGTTTTCCCGGATAGCCTTCCGCGTATTTATTTGTGAGCGGAGTTCCGAGCGCTTCAAGAACGGCGGCGGAAACATAATTTTCTGAGGCGATTAATTCCAGTCCGTGGCGTTCTCGATTGACTTCTTCATCGATAAGTCCGGCCAGTTCCGGATCACTCGTACGTAAATGAAGCATAAGAAAAAATACTAAAGATTGTTCCTTACAATAATCGACTCGCGGAAAAAGCGCAAAATCGGGGATTGCTAGACGAAACACGGCAAAAACCGTAGGCTATGGCCATGGATTTTTTCATGCCCACGCATGCGCATTTAATCGGTATTGGCGGAATCGGGATGTCAGGTTTAGCGAAACTTCTGCAAAAATCCGGCGTCCGCGTTTCCGGATCGGATGTTGCCGCATCAGAGCTGACCGATGCCCTGCGAAAATACAGCATTGACGTCAAAATCGGACACGATGCCGAGAATATTCCGGAAGAAACGGATTTGATTATTTATTCTTCCGCCGTTCCGGAAACCAATCCAGAGCGGGCCGAGGCGCGCAAACGGGGAATTCCCCAGCTTACGAATTTTCAGTTTTTAGGCAGATGGACCGAAACTAAGCATCCGATTCTAGTGTGCGGAACGCATGGAAAGAGCACGACTACGGCGCTTACCGGCCTTCTTTTAATCCAGGGCGGTATTGATCCAACGGTGATCGTCGGAAGCCAGGTTCCTGATTTTAAAGATGGAAATATTTATTTCGGGACCAGCGATCTCGTAGTGATCGAAGGTGATGAGTATGCGAAACATTTTTTGGAATTCGAGCCATCGGCTGTTATTCTGAATAACATTGAATTAGACCATACGGATGTTTTTCCGGATTTGGAGTCCTTGATCCGAGCCTTCCGGGAACTTTTGCTCAAAGTTCGGCATGGAGGACTTGTGGTGGCAAATGCAGATGATGCGCGCGTCCAAACATTGATTGGGGAGGAGCGCGGCCGGCTGGAATCGCGCCAGATTAAAATCAAAACATTCGGATTTGGATCGCATGCGGATCTGCAGATTGCTGATTGCCTTCCGAAACCTCAAGGCCAAACGTTTGCTTTGCGAGATGAAACCGGACTGCTGACGCGGTATTCCCTGCATATTCCCGGGCGCATGAATGTGATGAATGCGGTGGCTGCCATGACGCTTGCCCAGTATCTTGGAGTTTCTCCGCAAGCTATTCGAGAAACATTTGATCGTTTCAAAGGAATTTGGCGCCGTTTTGAGATTGTTTTGGATCGCGGACAGGTTACGGTTGTTTCAGATTACGGTCATCATCCAACGGCTGTTGCCGCAACGCTGGACGCGGCGCATTCTTTTTTTCCAGGACGGCGAATTGTTCTTTGTTTTCAACCGCACCATCATAATCGAACGAAGCAGTTGTTTGCAGATTTTATTCCATCTTTTGATAAGGCAGATGCGCTACTCCTTACAGAAATTTACGATGTAGCGGGCCGAGATGCGGCGGAAGATCAAAACGTCTCTTCGCGCGACCTCCAGGAGGCGGTTCTGCACCGCGATGAAGAACGCGGGATCAAGCGGCTGGTTGAATATGCATCGGATCCAAAAGAAGCGTTGAATCTCCTAAAGCGCTGGCGCAAACCGAATGATGTTGTGATTGTGATGGGAGCAGGGGATATTTATAAAATTGCTGTGCACGTGTTGGATGCGTAATCATGGTTTATGGTGAATTCTGAAGTTATCTCCGAATTTATCTCGTTATTTCCTGAAGCAAAGTCGCAGGAAATAATGGCTGGACATACAAGTTGGCGCATTGGCGGACCGGCGGTGCTGTTTTATTCAGCCGCTTCGATTGAAGCGTTTTTGCATGCCGTCGCGTTTGCGCAGGAACACCATCTTCCATGGGCGGTCATGGGCGGTGGAACAAATTTGCTTGTTTCTGATGAAGGATTTGATGGCCTGGTGATCCAATCAGCCATGCGGAAAATTTCCATTACTGACGATTTGATTCAGGTTGAAGCGGGTGCTTTGACTGCCCTCGTGGCTCGAAAAGCGCTGGAGGCTGGATTCGGCGGTTTTGAATGGGCGGCTTCAATTCCCGGAACCATTGGCGGAGCGATTTATGGAAATGCCGGCTGTTTTGGCGCGGAAATGAAAGATATCATCCATTCCGTTGATGCGTTTCGACTTTCGACTGGTTCTCGAGAGCGTTTATCGAATCTGGATTGCCAGTTTGGTTATCGTGACAGTCTGTTCAAACACGAATCGTTTATCATTTTAGGTTGTGAATTATCCTTGCAGAAAGGATCAGATCCAGTGGCGAGCCAGGCAAGTCTCGCGCATATTTTAGGAGATCGAAAAGAGCGGCAGCCGCTTGGTCAATCGAGCGCCGGATCGGTTTTTAAAAATTTTGAATTTTCTGATGAGCGAGATCTCGAGATTTTGAAACGGCACGCAGAAATTCCCGCGCCGTTCATCGTGCAAAAAC
>DASTLG010000041.1:0-3045 GCA_035715245.1 Patescibacteria group bacterium | reverse complement strand
AATTTCTTGCTTCAGCAAAAACAGATCCTTGAAACATGCCGCAATCAACAAGAATCCGCACGCGAGCGGTCTGCACCAAATAACAAGAGCCCGTCACCTCGCGGCTGGCTCCATAAAAAGAAATCTGCATTGCATAAAATTATACCATAGGAGGCGACTCGTTGACGCGCGGATGGCTGTCTTGACGAACAGCTAATCAGCTTCTATTCTAAAGCCGCACTTTCGGAGGGCCTCATGCCAGACGACGGCGGACTCAGACATCTTTCCATCGAAGCACTGACCCTGAGCGATGTTATGGGCAGCGAAGTAAAAGACAAGGATCACGATTACGGCACTTGCCCCTGCTGCAATGGAAAGAAATCTCGCGCAAGCGGAAAACACGGCGACTGCATTCCCTGCCGCAAGCACGGACCCGTCGAAGTCTGTCCCTTTGCCGCCCGACGGGCGGAAGCAGAATCCGCGCACCTTCTCGCCAGCTGACAGTTTCTCGCGCCGCACGTGTGTGCGGTTTTTTTATTTTTCTCCTATTCACAAACGTCATTTTTTCCGTTACGGTCAAACTCACGGACCACATCGGAGGAATAGTGAAACCGAAACGTGTCTACCTCGTGCAGGAAGCGCCGGAATCTTCTGAGCTCGAACGACTCTGCGGAAAAGAAGATGAGCTCAAAACGGCTCCAGCCAAGATCTCGCTAACCCTCAAATCACGGCCATATTCGGTTCTTCTGCAGAGTTCAAGCGGCGGTCATCCGCTAAAACTTGTGCAGAGAACTTCGGCAACGTTCAGCATTTCAGCCGGCGCATGCAAACGCTCATCATCCGGACTTACAACCTTCGATCTGGAGGGGGAGGTTGCAAATGACCTGGAATACTCCTGGATTCGCTTAAGGTCCGGGACAAAAATCAAGATTCATCTTGTCTTTTTTCCCGGTCCGGTCGGGGGTCAGCGACTCCAGCTCGGAACCGTACGGGTCCTTACCTGATTTTCTGCCGCACGCCTTGTGCGGTCTTTTTTTATAAGGCGGGTTCACGTTTCTGCTTTCACCGTGTCTGGTCCAAGGAGCGCTTCGATTTCTTTCGCAATCACTTCGTCGAAAGCAATCTTATAATTCGTGAGGACCTTCTGCTTTCCGGCGGGCTGATCAATCGTAAAGAAAACCCGATATTGGCCAGGATGCTGATCGAGCATAATTTTCACCTTTTGCAAAAGCGAGGCGGGTAATTGAGCGCGCAAATATAAATTGACCGCCTGCGTAATGCGGGGAGCCGCCGCTGTCTCACCCATCCCGTTTAGTCCCCCGCGGCTGATGTATTTCGCTACTTCATCAATATTATCCGGCGTCAGTTCATAACCCGTTTCGGCGATAAACTTTAATTCATTATCTTTTTCCTGGACCCGTCCGGAAACGACAACGGCACGATCCGATTCCCAAATTTCCGGCTTATCGCGATAGACTCGCGGAAAAACGACAACTTCAATATCCCCGCTCGCGTCTTCAAGCTTGCAGAACATCATTGGGTCATTGTTTTTCGTCAAAATTTTTTTTGCCGCCGTCAGCATGCCGCCAATCCGAACATTTTTATCTTTCTTCTTTTGGGCAAGTTCACAAACAGGCGTGAATAATCCAGCCAGCCGCTCTCCGTATTCTTTAAATGGATGGGCGGAAACATAAAGTCCAAGCAGTTCTTTTTCCCAGGCTAATCGCTCGCGCTGAGTGGACGGCGGCGCTGGTTTTAGGACGAGCGGCGCGCGCTCGGTCTTCCCTCCCGCGAATGAGAACAAGCTGAACTGGCCGGAAGAAGCTTCTTGCGTCAGACGCCGATGATAGTCGAGGATGGTATCAATATTAAAATACAAAACATTCCGATCCCCAAAGCGATCCAAGGCTCCGCACCGAATCAGCGCTTCCAACGATCGTCGATTAAAAGCTTTATGAGAAATACGCGCCGCAAAATCCGCCAGGTCTTTGTACAAGCCGTTTTGTTTTCGTTCACGGTATATTGCTTCCGCGACTTCTTCACCCAGTCCTTTGATAACGGAAAGACCGAATCGGATTTTATTCGTTCCTTTGACGACCGAGAACAATCTGAACGATTCGTTTACATCCGGCGGCAAGACTTCCATATCCATCCGGCGGCATTCTTCGACTTCGATTGTGATCCGGTCGAGATTTGTGGAATCTGAATTTAACAGCGCCGCCATGAAACACTCCGGATAATAGGCCTTTAAATAAGCCGTCTGGTAAGCAACAAGGGCATAACAAGCGGCATGCGATTTATTAAAACCGTATGCCGCAAATTCTTCGAACTGCTGAAAAATATCAGCCGCGATTTTTTCCGAGACACCGTTCTTCACGGAGCCGGAGATAAATTTTTCTTTCATTTCAGCCATGAGTTTGGCAATTTTCTTCCCCATGGCTTTGCGGAGGGTATCGGCCTGGCCGCCCGTAAAACCAGCCATGTCCTTTGCGACCTGCATCACCTGCTCCTGATAAATCGGAATGCCGTAGGTGTTCTTGAGCGCATTTTCCGTGAGCGGGTGCATGAAAGATATTTTTTCCCGTCCCCGTTTTCGATCAATGAATGACTCAATAAACTGCATCGGGCCCGGACGGTACAAGGCAACCATAGCGATGATATCTTCAAAGACGGTCGGCTTTAGTTCACGGATGTATTTTTTCATGCCGTCCGATTCAAGCTGAAACACGCCGGTGGTTTCTCCGCGTCCAAGAAGCGCAAAAACATTCGGATCATCCAGCGGGATCTCGTCCATCTTAATCTGAACGCCATGAACAGCTTGGGCGATATCGAGACAGTCGCGGATAATGGTCAAATTTGATAATCCGAGAAAATCCATTTTTAAAAGGCCGACCGCCTCCACCGGATGCAGAGAATATTGGCACACTTGCTCAACATCGCCGCCCTGCGCTTTCTGCAGAGGCGTAAATTCGACCAGCGGCCGCGGCGCAATCACGATGCCGCACGCGTGTTGAGATGCATGCCGCGTTGTTCCTTCGAGTTTAATGGCATAATCGATGAGCTGTT
>DASTLG010000040.1:0-5872 GCA_035715245.1 Patescibacteria group bacterium | reverse complement strand
TTTCCCTTACGGGCGAGTTCGTATAATTTTTTTCCATGAATTTTTTTGGCGGAAAAAAGCGGAGCTCGTTGTTCGAATGATCCGCAAAAGGCATTTAGCGCCGTTTCGATTTGCGTCCGATCGGGCCGATTTTGAACCGAGTGCGCGATAATTACGCCTTCAGCATCAAAGGTATCGCTCGTAGCTCCGAGTGTCAGCTCTGCTTCATAAACTTTATCTAATCCGGCAAAAGAGGAAAGATGTTTCGTGGCTTTTCCAATCCCTAAAATAAGCAATCCCGTTGCCATAGGATCGAGGGTTCCCGCATGTCCGACCGCGCGCGTGCCAGCCACTCGGCGTACGCGATCCACAACATCGTGAGACGTGAATCCTTTTGGTTTGTCGATAAGTAAAATTCCGTTTTGTCCCATGAATGAGTTTGTAGCAGAGATGGAGGATATCGAAAAGGCGGGCTGGAGAACTTTAAAATAAAAAAAGACCCACGACTCTGAAAAATTTGTATATCGTGGGCGTATTAAGTTCCTGAATGGTACGAGTGTTCCGGCCAGTCCGGGATTTCCGCATAGCCTGTGACGATTGGCGATGCGTTTGGTTTTATGAAATATCGCAGAAGGAGGAAACATGGTTCTTTGGTCGGATAGACCTCTCCGTGAAGATAATAGTCTGCCCCGTTCTTATCGCGAACATTTCCACGATCACCCGAAATTCTTCGAATGACGACGGGCAATCTTTCTTCTTCGTGAAGGTGCGGATGACCTAGGTTTGTGCAGGTCGGAATGACATTGAATTCCACTTTTCCATTGAAATTTTTTTCAAACTCATTCGGCCAAGGTCCCTTTGTGACGATGTAGCGCACGATCTCCTCCTTGAGTCATCAAGAAAAAATAAGGAAATTAAAGCTATTTGTCAAATCGGCTTTCTTGACCTTGCTAAAAAAAATGGCTAACATGGGCCAACATGAATATTACGGAATTGGCGCGTCGATTGCGCGTAAATCCTCAAGAGCTGCTCGCAAAACTGCCGGAGCTTGGGTTTGATATTGGCGCGCGCGCGATCAAAGTCGACGATCGGGTGGCTGATCAGATTTATAAGAAATGGCTGGAGAACGCTCGTCGAGAACGATTACGTGAAGAACTTTTACGGTCATCAGTCGTTACAGGCGCGGAAAGCGGAAAACCGAAAACCGAAGTTGTCCTCCCGGCAGTTGTCACCGTGCGAGACTTTGCCGGCTTGCTGAATTTGCCGGTCACGCGTGTGATTCAGCAGTTGATGAAGGCCGGAATTTTAGCCTCTCAAAATGAACGCATTGATTTTACGACCGCGGCAATCATCGCCGAAGAGCTTGGTTTTCAGGCAAAATCTGAGCAGGCAAATACAGAAGGGGCGAGTCTGGAGATGGTGCAGGCAACCGATCGATTAAAAACCATCATGGAGAGCGAGAAAAAAGAAGATCTTGCGCCGCGACCGCCGGTGGTTGTTGTCATGGGGCATGTGGACCACGGAAAAACGCGAACGCTCGATGCGATCCGAAAAACGCATGTGATGGAAGGAGAATCTGGCGGTATCACTCAACATATTGGGGCATACACGGTGGAGAAAAAAGGACGAAAGATTACATTTATTGATACGCCGGGGCATGAAGCGTTTACGGTGATGCGTTCTCGCGGCGCCAAGGTCGCTGATATTGCCATCCTAGTAGTAGCGGCGGATGACGGCGTTCAGCCGCAGACAAAAGAAGCGATTAATATCATTCAGGCGGCAAAACTTCCGTTTGTGGTGGCGTTGAATAAAATTGATAAACCAGAAGCGGATCCGAATCGCGTAATGGGTCAATTGGCAGAGGCTGGCGTTGTCGTTGAGTCTTGGGGAGGAAAAATTCCCATGGCAAAAATTTCAGCAAAGCAGGGGACGGGCATCGATGATTTACTTGATCTAGTCCTACTGGTCGCGGATTTGGAAAAAGACCATATTGTTGCAAATCAACATCGTTTAGCAGCTGGTACGATTATCGAATCGCACGTAGACAAAGGCGAAGGACCGGTGGCAACGGTTTTAGTCCAAACTGGAACTTTGCATCGAAATGATTTCCTTGGGATCAGCGGAGCGGCGTACGGCCGTGTGCGCGCCATGCGTGATTGGACCGGCCAGCCGTTGGATGAAGCGACGCCTGGAATGCCGGTAAAAATTCTTGGATTTAAAACAGCTCCGGCGGTCGGAGATATTGTGGAAGTTCCGGAAGATCCGAGTGCGCTCGAGCAGAAAAAATTAAAAAGTTCACGTCAGGTGGTAGAAACGCTGACGGCGGCAAAGGTGGTTACCGGAGAACAGGAAGAGACCGCTAAAAAAACCATGCTGAACGTTGTGCTTAAAACAGACGTGCTTGGTTCGCTTGAGGCGCTTCTTGGAATGCTGGAAAAAATTAAACATGATCTGGTTGGCGTGAATGTGATCCAAAAGGGATTAGGAAATATCACGGAAACGGATATTGAAAGCGCGGCAAACGCCAAGCCGTCCGTTGTGTATGGATTTAATGTGACTATTCCGACAACGCTTGAATCCGATGCGCGTGATAAGGGCGTGGAGGTGAAATTATTTAAAGTGATTTATCATTTGTTTGATGATATTGTGGCTCGGCTGAATGCGCTTCTGCCGCAGGAACTTATTGTGACGCCGCTTGGAAATGCGGAAGTCGCCGCGATTTTCCGCACGGAACCGGGAAAGATGATTCTTGGCGCAAAAGTGAAAGAAGGAAAAATGATTGCCGGAGCAAAGGTTCGTGTCTGGCGCGGAGCCGATCCTATCGGTGAAGGCATATTAGAGTCGCTTCAATCCGGCAAATCGCCGGTCAAAGAAGTTGGAGCTGGCCAGGAATGTGGTTTGAGTTTTAAAGGAAAAGTAAAAGTTTTGGTCGGTGATCGATTCGAGGTGTACATGGAAGAATCCAAAACGCGAAAAATCGAAAGCTTTGCCTAAGAAAAAATAAGGCGCTGAGTCGTGTATCCAAGAATTGACAAACGGCTATTTTTAGCCTATGGTCTGGCTGGCCGTTTTTGAAATGGAATTGAACCAGAAACGGGCGAGGTGAATTTTGGCGGACAACGGACAGGAAAATCAGGACAAGTCAAACAATCCGGCGGATACCATCCTGGCAAACGTCGGGGTGACCCTTCTTGTCCTTCTTCTGGGTATCTTTCTCGGCGTTATCCTGATGGGGCTCGTGCACGATGTTGGGTTCTTGCACGACGAAAAGATACAGACCATGACGAGCTGCACGGAGCAACTCGCTAAATGCGAGAAGCTGACGACGGAGAGTGAGCGCGTGCTTCGACAGAGTCTTGATCGCGAGGGCCGTCTCCATCGTGCACTCTGGATCGTGAGGCCGAACGGCGTGGACATGGAGTGTGTTGGTAAAGCGCAACGGCATGCCGATGAAAACATCGAGCGGCTCCTGCTTAGGTACCACCTGTGTCTGAGTCAGAAAATGAGCGAGATCATGGTCGATCGCAACTAAGCGCCTCAGGTCCTTATATAAGATGACGAAAGCGTCATCTTTTTTTAGGCGCTGTGTTTTTCGCCAATCCGTTCAAAGGAAATGGCGGATTCATGTCCCTCCTCCTGAATATCAGCCAGCCAGAGCACGACGGTTAGATCCGGAAATTGTTTCAAAACGAGTTCTGCTGCTTTTTCTAATTCTGCGACCTGGAATACGTGTTCTGCATTTTGATCCGTGAAGGCTTTGTGTCCGCCGTAAGCGCCGCAATCCATGTGATTCATCAAATGCACCTCGGTCATTCCATGTAACTGCTTAGAAAGTTCAATTTGTTTCATGGCGAACGCGCGCGTTGATTCGTCGTTAATATTTTTTGCGGCACCAGCAAACGAGACAATGTCGCTGTCACCCAACAAATGCTGTTCTTCCATGAATTTTTTTAGAGCAACCCCAAATCGAAAATCCATGCAATGTATGAGAACGCCGCGGCATGAGTGAGACATAAAAGGAAAATAAAGCGAGCCAAAGAATGAAGATGAAAGGAGAATACATGAATCTGAAAAAAAGAAAAAGCGGCGGTCGCGAGTCCGAAGACAAGCGAACCGCCGCAGAGAATCAGGGCATGCGCAGTGCCGAGAACGGCTCGATGCGCAGGAAGTCCGAAGCGAGCATGCTCGGACTGTTGTCCATCAGAGAAAGCCTCTGCAGACCAACCATCCGGCGCTTTGCCGGATCGACCAGGGCGCGATACAGCCGAACCGTCACGAACGGAAAGATGGATCGAAGATAATCAGCCGCGACATGGGCGTCCGCGACCTGGATCTGGCGCTCGCATTCAAGCATGTGGTCAAGCGCAATTTCCTGCTCGACCATGCACCGCCGCACGAGACTTTCATAAGCGGCGCAATGCGTGTGGATAACAAGAATGACTTCTTCGGGCCGGTGCTTGCTGACTGACACGCTCAAATCCTTGATGCGGACCGCCTTCTCGGCTTCGGTGCCGCGGGCCAAATCAAGACAGCCGCCAGCGGCCGTCACGCGATCTGCTTGAAAATCTTCGCCGCGTTCCATCTGGAAAAATGACCCGATTTGATCCTGCAGTCGGAAATCGATACAACAATCGATCGTTGCCGAGCATTGATCGATGACAGCTTCTTCCGGCGGTCGGATCGTGTCCATTTGTTTTTCCCCTGTAAAGACCAAACCGGCAACATTTGCCGGCACGAGACTTCAGTATGTCGGAAAAAAATACAGCTGTCAACGCGCTGGATCGGCTGAACTTCTTGACATGACTTGCTTCCGATAAGGGCCGGAATTAAGATAGCTACCTGAATCATTTTTTTCTTTTATCTCATCCGTATGGAACACGTTTTCACTGATGCGAATTTTCAATCCGAAGTTCTGCAGTCATCGATTCCGGTTGTGGTTGATTTTTGGGCTGAGTGGTGCGGACCGTGCCGCATGATGGCGCCAATTGTGGAAGAGGCGGCTTCGGAATTGGATGCGCAAAAAGTAAAAATCGGAAAATTGAACGTCGATCAGAATCAAGAGACCGCTCAACAGCTTGGTATTATGTCCATCCCGACATTTCTCATTTTTAAAAATGGAAAAGTCATTGATCAGATGGTTGGAGCGATGACAAAGGACGCTTTCAAACAGCGGATCAGCAAACACGTCGTGTAAACGAATTATCAATTTTATGGAATGGCGAAATGTGGTGATTGTTGGATCAGGACCGGCAGGCTGGACGGCGGCGATTTATGCGGCCCGTGCAGAATTAAAACCAGTCGTCTTTGAGGGTATGGATGCCGGAGGTCAACTCATGACAACCACGGAAGTTGAAAATTTTCCTGGATTCCCGAACGGCATTCAAGGGCCGGAACTCATGCAGGCCATGCGTAAGCAGGCAGAACGATTCGGAACGGAAATCGTTGCCGCCTTTGTCGAATCCATTGAGAAAATTGAAGGCGGATTTGAAGTCATTGCGAATAAGGAAACATATCATACAAAAACCGTTATCATGGCGACCGGAGCTACCGCGCGCCGCCTTGGATTGGAATCAGAGCGGGCCCTTTACGGCAAAGGTGTTTCGGCCTGCGCGACCTGTGATGGATTTTTCTTCAAAAACAAAAACGTGGCAGTGGTCGGCGGCGGAGATGCGGCCATGGAAGAGGCATCCTATTTAACGCATTTTGCCAATCAAGTAACGATCGTACATCGGCGTGACGCGTTCCGGGCCTCGAGAGTTATGCAGGAGCGAGTCCATTCCAATCCAAAGATTCGCGTTATCTGGAATGCGGAAGTTGTTGAAATTCTTGGACAAGATATTGGTCGTGTAACAGGCATTCGGTTAAAAGATACGACTACCGGTGCCATTCATGA
>DASTLG010000039.1:0-4121 GCA_035715245.1 Patescibacteria group bacterium | reverse complement strand
AAACGCCGATTCAGTTTTACTCAGCTCGCCGCTTTTCGGAAATGTCCATTGCAGTATAAATTTGCGCACGTGTATCGGATTCCGATTTTAGGATCGTATCAAAAAAGTTTTGGCCAATCTGTGCATTTGGCGTTTCAACGCATGCTTGAATTGCACCTACTTCGCGGAAAAAGTCAGCAAGCCAGTTTGTTTGGTCCTGTTGAGTCTGTCGAGATGACGGCCGGCGGTTTCCGCGTCACGGAAGATGAGGCGCTTCAGATTTTTGAGGACTCATGGATCGATCAGTGGTACGAAAGCCGGGCAAGTCATGACGAATATAAGGAGCGCGGCAAAAAAGCCGTCAAGAATTTTTGGGCGGCGTGTGCAGAAAAAGCGCCGAATGTACTGGAAGTGGAAAAAGAATTCGTTCTTCTTTTGGGTCAGCATTCAATCAAAGGAAAAATCGATCGCGTGGATCGACTGCCGGATGGGACGGTCGCGGTGTTTGATTATAAAACTGGTGAACCGAAAGAAAAATTAGAGACCGAGGAAAAAGAACAGCTTTATTTATATCAGATCGCTCTTGAAGAAAAAGGAATGAAAGTGAGCCGGATGGCGTATGTGTACGTTTCGGTTTGGGAATTGCGGGATGTTGAACCGCTTTCCGGGGCTGAACGAGAAGCCTTTTTGGAAAAAATGGAAGAGCGGATGGATGCGATCCTCGCATCTGCGTATGAACCGAATCCAGAACCGTTTACGTGTCGATTTTGCGATTTCAGAAACATTTGCGAGCACAAAAAAATATAAAACTCAGGCGACCGCCTAAGCTATTCTAAAATAAAAAAGCCCGTAACAGACGGGCGAGAAGAGGTCGTTAGCGCGTGAATCGATAATTGAGAAGTGTTTCGTCGTGATGAATGCGTTCGATGTTAAATCCGGTGATGGAGGCAAGGAGGAGGGCGATATCTACGCACGCCGCGTCGCTGTCGCAGCCGTGAAGGGCAAATTTTGACGTAAATCCACTTGGAGAAGAAACATTTTCGGGCTTTGTTCGTGAGGCCCAACACAGCGATCCGACGCCCTGGCGCTGGATCGTGAGATAGGTTCCGTGTTTGTTGAAGGAAAGGATGTCTCCTTCTCGGATCATGGTTTTGATGAAGCTCGGGGTGTAGAGTTGCATGTCTCCTCCTGGTGTTTGAATAAAAGTTTTCAATCTTTTTCCGTTTTGTCAAGCACCTCCGGATCGACAAGGCTCGGCTTTTGCGCTAAGATTTTTGTTGAATTATGACCCCATTTTCACGGGGAAAAATCTCTGAATTATTGGCGGCTGTGCGTCCTGAGCCGCCACAGGAAGTCCCGGAATCATCTCGGATTACGGTACATGCCGCGGTAAGCCGCGTGGCGGTTTTATACGAGCGGATCCGTAATGCCGTGGATTATAAAGACGAGCATCTGCTTAGAAAGGCAGCGATTCTGCGTATTTTAAAGCGCCAGCTCATGCTGGAAGATGATGCGATGCTCATTGCCATGCAGCTGATCCGCGAACTGATCGCGGCGCGCTATCTGCCGAATGCCGCCCTTCCCGAATCCATGATCGGCGATGTGGCAAAAGTGGTAAAAAAATATCAGGCTGTTCAGAAAACGAAACTTGGTTATGACCGGCATAATGAATGGCTGCTCGGCATTATTTCGGCGGAACTGGAGGAATTACTTAATGACCCGCGACGTGAAAAGGCGTTGATTAATTTTTTGTTTGAGCAATTAGGAGACCGGATTACCATCACAGGAATTGACATGGATGAAACCGAGCGCCGCCTGCAGGTGTACATCGCGTGTCATCGCGCCATGCTGAAAGCAGATGACGAGATGATGAGCTATAAACTGGTGCGCGCATATCATTCGCAATGGATGCGTCCGGATGAATGGCTGGAACATCCGCAGGACATGGCGCTTCAGATGATCGGCGTTGAATTGAATGTGCGCCAGCAGCTTGGTTCACGTTTAAGCCAGCGCTTTTTAAGCGCCGCAAAGACCTGGGCGGTGCCGCTTGCGATTCTTCGAGATGCGCTTTTGGAACGTCCGGAGCACGCGGAACATCTGCTCGAAAAACCGGATGAGCTGCATGCGGCCGTTGGGCGCATTGCTGAACGCCGATATAACGAATCACGCGCTCGTCTGAGACGCGGGACGGCGCGCGCCATGATCTATCTTTTTATCACAAAAATTCTGCTTGCCCTTGCGATCGAAATCCCGGCCGAGTCTTTCTTTTATCATCACTTCAGCCGGCTGGCGCTCGCAATTAATATTTTATTCCCGCCGGTTCTGATGTTTTTGGTTGGTTCGATGATTCGCGTGCCGGGGAAAGAAAATATTTTACGCATCCAGCAGAGCGTGGATGAGCTGCTTTCTATTGAAGGACCAAAGGGAAAAGAAATTCGCATTTCCAAAGAACGAGGCGGGCTCGCAAAATTCATGTTTCGGTTTACGTATGCGGCAACCTTTCTGCTTACGTTTGGTCTTGTGTATTTTCTGCTTCATCTTGCGCATTTCACCTGGATCAGTTCAACGGTGTTCTTGTTTTTCCTCTGTGTCGTAAGTTTCTTTGCCTTCCGTCTGCGGCTTTCGGCTCGCGAGTATGTGATTATCGAACGGAAAGAGCAGTTTAGAAATGTCTTAGCTGATTTCTTTTCGCTTCCGATTTTGCGCGCCGGCCAGTGGCTTTCGCAATCCATTTCTCGGATCAATGTATTTATTTTTCTTTTTGATTTTATCATCGAGGCGCCGTTCAAAATTTTTTTGAACGTGCTTGAAGAATGGTTTGCGTTCATGAAGGAGAAGAAGGAAGAACTCCAATGATCTCTTTTCGTCCACGCGTGGTTACGATTTTACGTGCCGTTTTGCTCGTGCTTTGGGGCGCGTGCCTTTTTGGATTGTACTGGTTTCTGCACCAGCACGGGATTCGGCTTCGCCATTTTCCAGAATTGATCAGAACCGAACTGCTTCGCGCCGGCTCATTCGGTCCGCTTCTCGTCATTGGATTGTACGTGGCTTCGACGATTTTTCTATTCACAAAAGGTTCGATCGACATTGTCGCCGGGCTGGTTTATGGTCCGGTGTTCGGAAGTTTATTTATTTTGATTGGTTTGAATATCGCGGCGGCGCTCGCGTTTTGGTTCGGCCGTTTTTTTGGAGCGCATTTTGTTCAGTTGCATGAAAAAGGATGGCTCAAAAAATATGATGAAATCCTTCAGGAAGAAGGATTTATGACCGTCCTCTTTATGCGGTTATTCCTGTTTCCGTTTGATCTTGTTTCAATCGGCTGCGGCATGTCGCGCATGAGTTTTCGCCAATATGTTTTTGGGACGCTGATTGGCAGTATTCCTTCTACCGTAACCTTGGTCGCTTTGGGTGGAACACTAGAGCATCCTCGAAGCTGGGGAATCTTTATTCTTCTTGTTATTTTTTTTGCCGGATTGGCACTTTTGCTCCGGCGCTTGCCATGGGTCAAGGAAACGCTGTATAAACCCGAACAGTCAGAACGTCCATAATCTATGTTTCGCTTGAATCACACGGCTCCAAGTGGAGCGCGCTCGGGTGTTTTGGAAACGCCGCATGGCGCATTGGCGACGCCGTTTTTTATGCCGATCGCGACCCGCGGAGCTGTGAAAACCCTGTCTTCGTTTGATGTCGAGCGCCTTGGATCGCCGATTGTGCTTTCGAATACGTACCATTTATGGCAAAGGCCGGGGCTTGATGTTTTAAAAATCTTTGGCGGTTTGCATCGTTTAATGAATTGGCCTGGGGCGATTCTGACCGATTCAGGAGGATTCCAGGTTTTTAGTTTAGCCGGATTGCGGCGATTATCTGATGAGGGCGTGGAATTCCAATCGCATATCGACGGAACAAAACTTCTGCTCACGCCTGAATTATGCATGGAAATTCAGCGGACGATCGGCAGTGACATCTGCATGGTTCTCGATGTTTGCACGCGATTGCCTGCCTCGGATGATGATTTAGCTCGCGCGCTTTCGCTTACAACCGTCTGGGCCGGACGATCGAAAAAAGCCTTTGAAGAGACGCGAGTAAATTCGGTGAATCCTGAAGCGCAATTGTTCGGCATTGTTCAGGGTGGAACGAACCTT
>DASTLG010000038.1:0-7607 GCA_035715245.1 Patescibacteria group bacterium | reverse complement strand
GCGATATGGATTTCTGCCGTGTGCTGTTCTTCGGGAGAAAGATCTTCAGGACGATAGTTTTTATCGGCCGCTTTGCGGTAAATAAACATCACCACGTCCGCATCTTGTTCAATGGACCCGGATTCGCGCAAGTGGGCGAGTCGTGGAATAGCTGGTTTCTGCAGTTCGACGCTTCGGGCAAGCTGGGAAAGGGCGAGGACTGGAATGTTGAGTTCGCGCGCGATGGATTTTAAGCCGCGCGTGATTTCCGCCACTTCCTGCACGCGGTTTTCTTGTCCGCCGTGCGTTCGGCTTTCCATAAGCTGTAAGTAATCGATGATGATCATGCCGAGCCCGTGTTCCATCTGCAGACGCCGCGCCTTGGTCCGGATCTCCATAATATTCGCACTTGCTGAATCATCAATATAGATCGGCGCTTCGGAAAGAATCCCAAGGGCATGTCCGATCCGAGGAAAATCATCATCCGCACCCTGATCGGAAAGTTTGCCCGTGCGCATTTTCCAGAGGTCCACGTTTGCTTCCGAGCAGATCATACGATCTACGAGCTGTTCCTTGGACATTTCAAGAGAAAACATCCCGACCGGAATGCGGCCTTTGACTGCGGCAAAGCGGGCGATGTCGAGCGCAAATGCGGTTTTACCGCAGGAAGGACGCGCGGCCAAAATCACGAGATCGCTTTTTTGTAGTCCGCCAAGGAGATTGTCTAAATCTTGATAGCCGGTTGAGACGCCGCGTAATTTTCCTTTTTCCCGATGCAGTTCATCGATCCGATCGAACGCGTCAGTTAGAACATCGCGAATCGGTGTGAAGGTCCGTTTGAGAAATTTTTGGGAAACATTAAAGAGACGCTGTTCTGCTTTATCAAGCACCTGCTCCACGTCTTCTGCCTCATCAAATCCGAATGCGGTGATTTCCTGCGCGGCCTGGATCAGCCGCCGAAGCGTTGCTTTTTTCTGGATGATCTCGGCGTAATGGACCACGTGGCTTGCGGTTGGTACGGCATTCGCAAAGGCAATAAGTTCCGCGCGGCCGCCGATGGATTCCAGATCTCCGCGCTCATGAAGCCGATTTCCAAGCGAGAGCAGGTCGATCGGTTCATTGCGCCGATACAAATCCAGCATGGCTTCAAAAATGCGGCGGTGCTTATCCAGATAAAAGTCATCCGGCTGAAGCATATCCGCGACTTTAATCATGGCATCCTTATCCAGAAGCAAAGAACCGAGAAACGATTCTTCGGCTTCGAGATTTTGCGGAGTCAAACGTTCAAGGGGAGGCATAAACGAGACGCATCTTAGAAGCTGTGCAGGGGAGCGGGCAAGAGATCCGGTGAGTAAAGAGTGGAAACGGATGTGGATAAGTTAAATTATTTTGCGACGCAAGAGAAAGCTAATGCTGATCTCGAACGCTAGAAAAAATGTTTGTTTGGCCATTCTGTGGTCGCGAATGCAAAAGAATGGACGCGTGAGCGGGAGAATTGCTAGTGACGTGCGATGATTTCATGAAATTTTGGTCGTGCTAAGGATTCCGACTTCGAGCGTTTTGTTTTATTTGCTATACTTTCTTCATGGAGGCGCGTTCAAAACGCATACGCAAAGCCACGCTTGCGCTCATTGGAACCATTATCGGCGCCGGATTGTTTGGACTGCCTGCACTCTTTTCAATCGTCGGCTTCTGGCCGGGCACGCTGTTGTTCTGGTTTTTGGCCTGCATTGTTCTGCTCACGCATCTTTATTACGCAGAGATTATTTTGCATTTCAAAAAACGGATGCGAATCGCCGGATATGCAGGCGAGATATTAGGAAAATGGGGGTTTGTCGTAATGGCCGTTGCCTATCCTTTGCAGGTAATTGGAATCAATCTTATCTACATTATTTTAGGCGGAACGTTTTTGGCCTCGCTCGCCCATTTAATAGGATTGGGCGGACCAACGATCATTTGGCAACTGATTTTCTGGCTGATCGGCGCCGGAACGGTTTTGCTCGGTTTATCATTTCTTGCGCGATTTGAATCAGTAGCGACCTGGCTGCTGATATTAACCATTCTCGTTGTCGTCGGCATTTCCATGAGACACGTTGATCTGCAAATGATGACGGCGGGTAACTGGAATCGGCTATTTATTCCCTTTGGCGTGTTTCTCTTTAGTTTGTCTGGATTGAGTGTGATCGGCGAAGTTGTTGATATTTCGGAACGCAAAAAATCCGATGTACGAATGGCGGTGATCTTCGGGACACTTCTCGCGGCATTATTCTCGTGGCTTTTCGGCGTCGGTCTTTTTTTGGCCGCTCGGGGAACGATCGGCACTGATCCGGCTGATCTCCTGCGGGTTCTTCCGCCGATTTGGCAATGGATGATTCCGTTTTTGGGTCTGTTGGCGGTTATCACATCTTACATCACGAGCGCGGACGATCTCAAAGAAACGTTACGGCTCGATTTTCGAATGCGAGAACATCTTGCCTGGGTAATCGCCTTATTCGTTCCCTTGCTTTTTTTCTTTAGTCATCAGGATTATTTTTCAACCGTTGATTTTGTCGGGACGGTTTTTGGCGGATTGAACGCGCTCTTTATCATTTTTATGGCGGTTAAGCTGTTTTATGGAAAGCGGCGCGCGCCCGCGATTTGGAACCTGATGAGTTCAGTGATTCTGCTTTTGGTTTTTATGGTCGGCATTCTGCACCGTCTCTTGTATTGGAATATTTTATGATTTTGCTTTTTCTTCGCGCCATTCTTTTTTCCGTGCCGCGTCATCTAACAATTTTAGCGGCGCTCACGGCCGTCGATAATTTTGATTTCAGCCCCTTGCCCGCATGGACGGGAACCGCCGTCTCCTTTTTGTTCCAATTTCTGATTACCTATTTCTTTACTGAATGGACGCTGATCCGGCGTGTTCCGCGATTCCGCGATGGAATGCTGGTATTTTTTGTTTTCCTCATTGCCGGCTCCTTTTACGAAGCGCTCGTCATGGTTTATTTCGGTGATTATACGTGGCAGAATGTGTGGTCGAATTTCTCCTGGAGTTCGCTTTATCTGGTATTTGTCTACGCGTTAGCAGTCGGATTAGCGGCCTATCGCCTCCGACGCAAAAAAATCCAATCTAGTTTGCCGGAAGGATTGGAAGCATGAATTTTAAATTTTCCGCCGATTAAAGAGTTGTTCCCTTTTTGGCAAGTTCAACCACGTTTTTCAAAAGTTCGGCAATCGTCATGGGACCGACACCGCCAGGAACCGGCGTAATCCAGACGTTTGTCTTCTCAAAACTTTGCATATCTGCATCACCGCGTACTTTTCCTTCCTCGGTTTTATTGGTTCCAATATCAATGACAACCGCGTCATCTTTTGTCATGAACGCGTGCAAAAATTTAAGTCGTCCAATCGCGATCACAATTAAATCAGCCTCACGGACACGGTCGCGATCAAGTTCGTCCGGATGCATGACAAGAACAGAAACGCCGGCCGTCTCGAGCAATCGTCTAAGCGGCGATGCGAAGAGCTCTGAGTTCGCGATAATCACGCCTTGCGCGCCGGAAAGTTTTAAAGGAGTCTCGTTGATTAGTCGGAGAACGCCTTCGTGAACAGGCGGGATGAGTTTCGGTTCGCCGAAAAAAAGCGCTTTGGTATTTTCTTCGTGAAATCCATCTGCATCTTTTTTTGGATTGATCGCGGCAAGAACGCGGTTTTCGTCATGTCCCGGAGGTAAAGGAACTTGGACCAGAATGCCGTGAATGTCTGGATCGGCGTTCCAGGTTTCAATCAAATTCATCAATTCCTCGTCGGATGTGGTGCTTGCCAGATGGTGAACGTCAACTCTGACGCCGATTTCATCCGCGGCCTTCTTTTTCAGATTAACATAAAGCTCGGAAGCTGGATCGTGTCCAACCAAAAGAATCGCCAAGCGAGGCGAGAGATGTGCTTCTGTAATATCCTTTTTAAGTTCGGCTCGTATGCGTTCAGCGAGCGACTTTCCGTCAATGAGATGCATGAGGCGCAAGATAGCAAAGGATGGCCTCTCGGTCCAGGAAAAAAGAATGCGCCCCTTCGAATCGACGCGGCCGTATTGGCACAACGTGTGTTCGAAGAGGCGCAGACAAGAAAGGCTTCGGCGGCCGTGGCGGTCAGTCGAAGCTCCCAAGGGCCCGTGACCCTTGAGCCAAGATGGAATAATTAATGACAGAAATTGAGGATTATGTCAAGATGCGACATTGACGTTTTCTCTTCGTTTATTCTCGAATTTCATATGAATCATGGAGTAAAACATTTGGCGATTATCATGGATGGGAACCGGCGATGGGCGAAAGAGAATGGGTTGCCTTCGCTCGAGGGACATCGCCGCGGATATGACAAATTGAAGGAAGTTGGGGATTGGTGTTTGGAAAAGAAGATAAACGTGTTAAGCGTGTTTGCATTCTCCACGGAAAATTGGAAGCGGACAACGGAAGAAGTTGGATTTTTGATGGATCTGCTCGAGATGGCATTGAGCAAAGAATTAGATTGGTTCAAAAGTCGCGAGGTCCGGCTGCGAATCTTGGGAAGACGGGAGGGATTGCGTCCGTCTATTTTACGGGCGGTCGACCAGGCGGAAGCGGAAACAAAAGAAAATAAACGGGCGACATTTTGCATTTGTCTGAATTATGGCGGCCGCACGGAAATCGTGGATGCATTCAAAAAAATGGCGCATGAGAACATCGCTCCGGAAAAAATCGACGAATCCGTCATCCAATCACATTTGTACGCGCCTGATCTTCCGGATCCAGATTTGATTATTCGAACATCTGGCGAGGAACGATTGAGCGGGTTCCTTCTTTGGCAGGCGGCCTATACGGAATTGTACTGGTGCAAAACACATTGGCCGGCATTTTCCAAACAGGATCTGGAAGCGGCGCTGGAGACGTATGAGGCGCGTGAGCGAAGATACGGAAAATAAAACGACTATGGGTTTTGTCTACAAAAATTTGAACGGAGAAATTGTTCCAATTCCGCCGGATGTGAAACCCAATTGGCGGATTTCGGCGTACGCGGCCATTCTTTCCGAAAATCGGCAAAAAATTTTAGCGGTAAAATCTGACCTCCATGAGAAATATTTTCTGCCAGGCGGCGGAATCGAATCGGATGAGAGTCTTGAAGATGGATTGCGGCGCGAGTGTCTGGAAGAAGCGCATTGTTCAATCGAATTATTAGATCCTCAGCCGTTCTTTTTTAGAGAAAGTTATTTTTGCGATACGTTTTTTAATCCGGTAGGAGACTACTGGCATGCGATTTCATCTGCCTTTTTTGCCAAGAAGGGTTCGCAATCCGTTTCAATCATTCCTGAATCTCCGGAAAAAATTATTGACATTACCTGGCTAACGATAGATTCACATCTTCCCGACCAATTTCATCATTTTTATCAGCCAATGATCGAGGCGATTTTGAAACGCTTAAATGGATCGTGAATGACGATTTTTTCATCAGATCTGGCTTGACCAGCTCTTTTTTTAAGATGGCATTGAGGATAAAATCAGCTGTGAGATTTTATTAAACCTGACATTGGAAAAGGAATGATCGCCCTGCTATGTCAAAAGAAAATTTACATTCTGAGGAAGCAACTCAAAAAGATGAGGCGCCGAAGAAAAAGAAGAAAACGCTTCTAAACCGCCTGGCGGGCGGAAAGCGCGCCTTGGCTTTGGCGGCTGGATTGCATGCGGCCGCTGGAGCCGCTTTATATCATAAGGAACTTGGGCGAGGAATGGCGGATGTTGAGCGGACGGTTCGGAAATTGTTTTTCGGAAAAAACGAAACAGAATTTAAAAAATCACTGGATGTCCTGGAGAACAAGATAAAGGAAGGAAAAGAAGTCGATTATGCGGATTTTTATCTCCCAGCGGATCATTGGTCAGGCGGGTTAAGCAAAAAAGAAATAGAGGATGAAAAGCGGGACATTGAGGAACGGCGTGCGAGATTCCACGCTCTCGCAAAAACAGAGTCGAATCGTTTAAAGGTGATCCATGAGATTCTGCAGGAAAAAGGGCGATATGTTTCTGGCCGGGCCTTGGTGAGTGATATTTTTAATAAAGGAGAGGGGAACTGTGATGGGCGAATCGGATATGGATTGATTATGATCCATGATGTGTATCCGGATATTCCATTGAAAATTCAAGTGCTGAATCAAAACAATGAAAGACATGAGCGGCTGATCGGACGACTGGAAGGAGTGTGGTATGCCTTAGAAACCACACCCATTCCGCTGAAAGAATCTGATCTTGAAGGCACGGTCCTGATCGATGTTGTTGATATTTTGAAGACCTACCAAGGAAAACCTGTTTTTGGCCAAAGTTTTTCAGCGACAGGAGGTGGAATGCCTGTGGCGGTGAAGCAAATTTCAAGCAACTCGTATCTTGGCTTAAAGCTGGAACGCCCGCCGACAAAAAATTTTATCGTTGATGAGGATAAATGGGAACGTCCAATGAGTTTTGAGCAGGCTCAAGCGGCCCAGAAAAACTGGATTCAGGTTAGTATAGGAACGAAAAAAGAGAGCAAAAAAGAAAAAAAAGAGGAGCAAGAGAAAAAAGAAGAACTGGTGATTCGACCGTCGCCTACCGCAATTCTGAATGCGAGGATTACGGGTGAGTTGGATGTGCGCGGACCAGGTTGGCTGGATGAGGACATATTGATAGATCTTAAGTTTGGAGACATGGATGCTTATAAACGCTACCTGAAAAAGTTGGATCGGACGAAAAGCGCCCCGGTGGATCTTGAGATGGCTGAAGGGATTCCGCTCAAGACGCTATTCATTCATGGGGGGACTCCGAATCCAGAACAATTAAAAAAGTTTTCTTCGCTGACGATTTTGCAGATCATGGATACTCAGCTGACTGACCTTTCCTTCCTGAAAAACATGCCTGATTTGGAGACATTTATTTACAAAGACGGACCGGCAGAACGTTTTGATGCGCTTCGAAAAACGCGGATCCGTTATCTGGTGCTTAAGTGTCCAGTGGACAATCTGTCATTTGTTGAGGATATGAGTTTGAAAACATTGTTTCTTTCTCACACGCAGGCTTTGGATGTGAGTCCATTGCGGAGCCAATCAGAATTGAAAGTCTTAAAAGTCGTGCCGCCTCCATGGGACTTGAGTCCCTTACGGGAACAAATCCAATCCGGAAAACTCACTGTTCAATACAATTATTGGAGTTCTCGCTTGAATAGAAAGACGTTTCGAATAGAAGAAGATGATGAGTAGCATTGACGCGCACGTGTCCCGGATCTGCCGCAGGAGTATAATCGCCACTAGTTATGAAACGTCGCACCTATATTTTTATCACGGGTGGAGTGATGTCAGGGGTAGGGAAGGGTGTTGCGTCTGCATCGATCGGTGCACTGCTCAAGGCGCGCGGATTCAAAGTGACAGCAGTCAAAATCGATCCATACATTAACGTGGATGCGGGGACGCTCAATCCGGTAGAACATGGAGAAGTGTTTGTGACAATGGACGGTGATGAAGGGGACCAGGATTTGGGAAATTACGAGCGATTTCTAGATGAGGATTTGTTGAAAGTAAATTACATGACCACGGGGCGCGTTTACCAGTCTGTTATTGCCCGCGAACGCAGTCTTGGGTACGGGGGAAAGACGGT
>DASTLG010000037.1:0-4371 GCA_035715245.1 Patescibacteria group bacterium | reverse complement strand
AAAAGAGAGAAGTTTGTTATAAAAATATGTTTTCACGATTGGAAGTTCATTTGCTAAAGGAGAAAGCTATATGAGAAAGGAATTCGGGTTCGCGGTTGTTCCATTCGAGCGCGATGGATATATACACGAGCTAATTTCCGTGAAATATCTGGCATTGAAGACGGAAGGCGAAAAGTCGATTCCATCGCCCTATGGGCTTTCGTTGAACACGAATGGCATTCGAAACGTGAATTGCGGAACAAAGGGAGCATTTCTCGAGCTCGTCGCCGGCGATGGCGAACGTTTCATCTTGTTGGCGCGCAGACAGACGCTCCTGGATCGATTGCGAGTGAGCATTCCGAAGTTGAGAACTGGATTTCGACGTAAGTTTCTCGAAGTGTTTGTGCGTAACGCCGATGCGGCAATCAAGCAGTATGGTGATAAGGCGGCGCTCCTTATCTACTAAATAGGTGTAGAGAGCTAAAGGTTGATTTATGGGTCCCTCGGTCTACGTTGGGACTCTTTTTTGATGATTATTTTTGATTTTTTAGAAAATGTGCTAAAGAAGATCGAACTCATCCGACGCCGGTCAATTCGAAAATAGGCGGAAAGATCTTGCCCGGATCGAACGTGATGATCGCAAAGAAAGTGGACCGTTATCTTGCGGCGTTTTCGCCGGCGCTAAGCCCATTATCTTCGCCGGCTGGGAGAGTAGAGCCAGCCGCGGCACTATTTCCAGTATCGGTAGATTTTGGTTTTTGCAAATTTGCAATAAAAAAAATCAAAACCGCGAGCACGACAAGCGTTATGGTCATTATTAACACTTTTTTGGTAGACATGGATTTATTTTAACACGAATTTTATCAAATCCAAATACGGGCTTCCGCCTGTTCGACTTTCTCGCGCCTTCAAAATTAAAAACCGAGATATACCCGGTTTTCAATTATGGCGGAGAGGGAGGGATTCGAACCCTCGATACACCTTTGAGGGCGTATAACGGTTTAGCAAACCGCTTCCTTCAGCCTCTCGGACACCTCTCCGTTTTGCGGCCTTTGTCCGCCTTTTAAATTCGATCCTGCTTAATTTGAACCGAACGCATGGTACCCAATTAAAACGAAACAAGCAAGAATCCTGTTTTGAACGTATATGCTCGACAAATAGCATCCTTTTTAATATACTCATCCGGCATGGAGAGGTGTCAGAGTGGGTGCGGTTCGAGTGGGCGAGAAACGCACGGGCGTCAAAAGACGCCCCGGCGAACACGAAGAACGTATTTTACCGTTCGGCGTAGCCGAACAACATGGAGAGGTGTCAGAGTGGTCGAATGAGCCGGACTTGAAATCCGGTGTACCCAAAAGGTACCGTGGGTTCGAATCCCACCCTCTCCGCCAGAAAAAGCCTTCGTCATAGAAGGCTTTTTCTAGAATAGATCGCCTTGTCTTTTCGGCGTGTTGTGTTAGCGTACTCACGCTGACAAGGAGGTAGTCATGTCAGAGAGACTGATCGACGCTGTTAAGGACAAAGGTCTTTCAGATCGAACCGAGCTCATTCTCACGATTGCCCCCGAATGTTTATTCGGATTCTCGCCGCCAGATTTGGAACAGATGATCGAACGCCTTGATTGCGGCACCTGCCGGGAAATCATGAATGTTGTCGCGGCATGTGAACGTGAGTTCAAAGAGCTTACGCGACGGGTCAATGAAGTTCGTGAGCCTGTGCGTTTTCGAAATGTGGAGCGCAAATCGCTTTATCGTTTGTCACGCCTAAGGTATTTCTTCACCTATTTCTCCTGGTCTCTCCGGCTTGAACCAGAACCGGATCTGAGAAATGAATCCTGGCATCAAGAAATCACGAAGCGGATCGAGGTCCTTTCCGGAAGGCTTCCGGAAATGGCGGCAAAGGATCATTCCCACTGGGGCGATGAACAAAACCGGAAGATCAGCCGAAACCTGATCGCACGTTTTGTTCGTAGGGATTGTGTGTACGTTTAAAGAATTTTTTCTGTGGCGTCAGATTTAACTGGCGCTTTTTTTTATTGACAAATTCAGCCAGGCGTGATTCATTTTTTGCCGGTTCATTCCAAAGGTGAAGGGAAGGAGGACTGATGGACTCATCAGAGGTCTTGCGTGTTGACGAAGCATTGTATCTCCAGCTACAGCATCTGTGGATTGAGCGGACGCCGCCATCAGCAGGGGGCGATGAAGCTATTTCAGCCGTTATTCACCGCCTCCGCGAAAATTTTCATCTTAAGCAGCGCATCGACGAAGAACGGATTTTGCTCTATGGGCGATCAAACGATAAGGCGGCTTATCGGGAATTTTTGATCGGCGAGCTTGTTGCGATTGCTCCAGGGATTATCGTTCTTGATACAACCTATACGACCCGCATTCTTTCCGGGCTTCTCGAACGCGGGAAGGAAAATGAGACTCGGCTTTTTTCTCTTCGGCCGTTTGCGCCTCAGTTCCTGCCCGTCTCGCTCTGTATAAGGCCTTCGTCCTTTGAAAAGTGTTTTGAACAACATTGTCCAGTTTTGGTTTCGTGGAATGTTGGTGCCGGAAAGGAGGAGTCTTACCTGAACCTTGGGATTGATTCGGATCGATGGAAGATGATGAAGCCTTGGCTCGATAAGTGGTTGCCGCAATCCTAATGTTTTTGCCCTGCGAATTCGCAGGGTTTTTATAATCAAGCGGCTATTTATTTTTAAATAAAACTTGAATGGATTCAATTTTTTCGTTTGTTTATTTTAGATTATTGACGCAGAAAATCCTTCCGGGTATAGTCAAGAAACCTCAAAATTTTTATAAAAAAATTATTATGAAAAAATCAAATTACAACGTTACAAAAATTGCCGGCAATATAAAAAAGCGCCGGCTCAGCATGGATTTGTCACGCGATGAATTAGCGAAGCGAGCTAAGGTAAATTACAATACGATTATTAAAATTGAATCTGGTGCAAATAAAAATCCAACGATCCAGACGCTCATCGGAATTTCAAAAGTCTTGGATACAAACGTTGAAGATTTGATTGTCTAATGAAAAGGAGAGAACGAAAAAGCCGCGAGCGATCTTTTGCCTCGCGTGTTTTTGCTGTTGTAAAGCGAATTCCTCGCGGATCTGTAAAAACGTATCAGAAAGTGGCGCAAGAAGCGGGAAATTCGCGTGCGGCGCGCGCGGTTGGATCTATTCTGCATAAAAATAACGATCCGGCGATTCCGTGTCATCGGGTTATTCGATCAAATGGCGAGCTCGGCGGTTATAATCGCGGTAAAAAAAGAAAACGGCAGATCTTAGCACAAGAAGGCTATCGAATTGATGAGATTAGGTAACCTGGGCATCTTTTGCCGGTACCATGTCTCTGCAGGGGAGATGCGCGGAGGGAAGAGATGCGTTGGGTGGTTGCATTCGTCGTGCTCATGGGCTGTTATCCGCGATACCGCGGCATTCGGGAAACGCTTCCGACGGCGTACGTTCCGAAGCTTGCCGCCTACACGCTGGCCGTGGCGACGCCGGCAGAGACGGTTGAGGTCTTCGCGGAACAGATTCCTGCGAGCGGACCCAAGAACCGGGTTCTGTGCACCCCGAAGCGGACCGGAGTCGATTACACGTACTTTTGTGATCGGATTCCGGTGGACGCGGAACAGTACCGAGGAATCCGGGTCGAAATCGTAAACCCGCTTTTGACGCCGGACATCGCGGATGCTATCTGCCGCTCTGGCGCGATCGCACGGGAAGATGACAGGGGAGGAGTGGAAAGCGCTCAGCTCTTTTCTTCTGGTGCGAGGCGTGTAAGCGGCGACCGCTGGTCGTGCACGTACTACACCTCGCAAGCCTCGCGCGAGTGAGTCTTTGCCCCGCTGGCGATTTGCCGGGGGCGTTTTTTGTTCTTTTTGTTATTCTGATATTATGCCTTCATGCGCGTGTCTCGAGCGACCATCTTTTTTTCTGTTTTGGTAAGTATTTTCCTTTTTGTTCCGTACGTCAGAGCGGCTGAGATTGATTTTCGACGGGTTACTGCCGCAAAGGCTGATGTGCTCCTTCATCCAAAAAACGCGGATGCTTGGCAAAATTTAAGCGATGCCTATTACCAAATCATTGATGCGCACCGCGACCTTTCGTTATCCGATCTTACAGTTGATTGGAGAAACGCCGAGCATAGGGCGTTAGAACTTCGTTACGGTTCGTTGACAAATCCTCGCACGGTTCAGGAGGCGCTTGAGCTTGCAACGATTTTTTCGAATCAATGGCAAGGTCCATGTCAGGGCATGCGCCAGTGTTATGATGAAACTGAGCCGGGGTTTTATCGCGCGCTAGTCGCATCTCTTAAGCAGAAAACATGGGATTTGACTTCGCCGGCTGAATCACAAGCCGCAACGGAATTGAATCGGCATTACG
>DASTLG010000036.1:0-2466 GCA_035715245.1 Patescibacteria group bacterium | reverse complement strand
CTTACCACAAATAAAAGTACAAAAAACGGAGTCGAACGAATAACCTCTGCTGGCCATGACCGCGCTGGAAAAGAACCAGCAAAATCCCTCTGTTCACGCTGGCCAACGCTCGGTATCGATGTGATTCACGCGGCGGAAGTTTTGACGACCGAACACATGCAAATCGGCTCGCTTTTTCGTGCCCGCGAGGACGGGCATTTAACCGATGTTCCTTACGCAAATGCGGTCCGAAAACTGCTCAAACGCATTCACCCGCTCCCCTGGCGCGTTCTTCTCCTCGTGTCTGAAAGCGATCACCTTGGAAGCGATTCAGGTCAGAAAAAATCGGATACGTATGAAGCCGGGGCATTCTTCGAGGAAACAATCGAGCGTAAAAAGCTGGATCAGGATCCGACCAAACCGCTTATTCAAGGACGAGATCTTCTGGAACTCGGATTCAGCCCAGGTCCAAAGGTGGGTTTTTATATAAAACGAATCGAAGCGGCGCGCGACCAAGGGCAAATCGAAAATCGGGCCGAAGCGCTCGAATTACTCAGAAACATTCTGGGCGAAGAGGGATCATAAAGGCGGCATAAGCCGCCTTTTTTATTTGACCTCAAGCGTTCCTTTATTTTTTGTATTCAACTTGTCGTAAAACGAATAGGTTTTTGCCTCTGGACCAACATTCACCGTAAGCGTTTCACCTGGCCGGACCGCGCGTTTTGCATCCAAAGCCGCTAATCCGAATATGGGCCAGATATTCCGTTTTCCTGTGTTCAGAAAAGAAACGCTTCCGCCCACACTCACTTGAACCGTTGATGGATGGAACCCTTTTTCATCCATGGTGACAGACGTTTGCAATGGATAGGCGGGTGTCGAAGGAATGGCTGACGTTCCGCTTGCGGATGGATTTGTTGACGTGGGAGCTGGAGTCGCCGGCGTCGTGGTTGATGACGTTGACGTTGGCGTCTGAGCCTGTTCTGTAGTTCCGAATTGCGAAGAGGTCGCACATCCGGCGCCAAACAATGCAAGCCCAGCCGCGAGTGCGATCAAAAATTTTTTATTCATAGAATTTTTTGATGAGATTAAACGAAAAACGACGAGCGCCTTTCATTTGAACCTAAAACCGTTCGCCTGTAAACCTGAAGCATATAAAAAGAAGCTCATCAGAAGCTTCTTTTTTGATATTTTGTTGAAGTTCGTTCGAAAGAATAGAAATGAAGGTGCATCAAGAAGAAAGATGGACAATGAGACGAAATCCGACTTTGTAAGGATCAGCATCTTCTACATAACGCCGCGCATCTTCAAATTCCAAGGAATTAACGTATTCAAGTCCGCC
This sequence comes from Patescibacteria group bacterium, assembly GCA_035715245.1. Classification (GTDB taxonomy): domain Bacteria; phylum Patescibacteriota; class Patescibacteriia; order 2-12-FULL-60-25; family 2-12-FULL-60-25; genus VGLT01. Next base: position 1,148 of record DASTLG010000036.1, on the reverse strand, counting down.
AAACTCACTTGAGCCGCCTAATGTGTAGCGGGAATTATCAAGATCTCGAAACCATTCATTAATGGGCGCTCGGCCTAATTGAGGATAGTACAAATTCCCAAGGACATTGTACTCAATAATTGATGGCAAAAGCACGTTAGCTTTTGGAAGATTTCCAACTTTTAGGGTCTCGGCAAAGACTCTCATAGCGGCCGGCGACTGCAGTTCGTTAATGGAAATTTGTAAACGAGAAAAAGAAGTTGGATCCGCAGAGAATACGCCTGCCTCTCTCAAAAATTCTAAATCCTGAGCAAACACGTCCTTTTGATAGACTTCATTCAAATCAGGTTTAGGCGTCCGATCAAACAATATCCAGCATCCGGGAAGGGTTAGAGCCGTCTCCCCCATATCTCCAACTTTGACGGCCGTAAAAACGTTTATGCCCGTCGGATCAATCTCGTTTTCCAGCATCTCTCTCCAGCCAGGAAACGGCTTTGGTTTAACCTGAAGAACTCCGTATTTATCTTTGAGCATGGCCGCCATTAGTATCGGCGGCAGATAATGCAAATCAAATCCGATTTTGTCCCATTCTCCTATCCGTTCGGGCGTCACATAATCCGGCAAAGCGGGAATTTTCATTTCTTCTCCAAAAAAATTCTTTAGCGCTTTCTGTTCACGACTGTAGATTTCTCCAAAAATTTTTTCTTCTATTAATTTTTTTGGATCAATGTTCAAATTCACATCCGCGCCGTTCCAATCTTCTTTTTGTCTTGTTTTTTTCCCCGCTCTGACGATCTTGCTCGACCCAAGAACTTTTCGAACAAAAGCATCATGATCGTCGATGCGTTCCTGACCGGATTCAAAAATATTATCCAGCGGATTTTTTGGCATATCAGGAAGGAAGATGAACGATGAGACGAAAACCGATTCCGAGTTCGTCCATACTGGATTTTGCCAAATAATCCATCGTGCCGTTCAGATATCTGCTCAAGTCGTATTGATCCAAAAACCATTCATCATTTGAATGATCGCCATTTTGCAAAAACGGATAATAAAGATTTCCTAATACGTTATATTCCAATACAGTCGGAAGCATCACTTTTACTTCTGGAATGTCGTTTACCTTAAAAATCTCAGCACATTTTTCCAAAAAATCTGTTGAAAGCACA
>DASTLG010000035.1:0-1625 GCA_035715245.1 Patescibacteria group bacterium | reverse complement strand
TTCAGCGCAGTTTGCGCGTGCTGGACGGAGCGGTTGTGGTGTTTGACGGGGTAGCCGGCGTAGAACCGCAGTCAGAAACGGTTTGGCGCCAAGCGGATAAGCACAATGTGCCGCGCATTTGTTTTGTGAACAAATTGGATCGTATGGGCGCGGATTTTTATAAAGATGTTGAATCCATTCATACCCGTCTGACTAAACACGCGGTGCCGATTCAGCTTCCGATTGGAACGGAAGATAAGTTCCGCGGAATTATCGATTTGATGACCATGAAAGCGGAAATGTACAAGGATGAGCTTGGCCAGCAGATCGAAGAAGCGGATGTGCCTGCGGATATGATTGAAAAGGCAAAAGAATATCGCGCGAAGATGGTTGAATCGATTGCAGAAAATGACGAGGCTCTCATGAATAAGTTTTTGAATGGAGAAGAGCTTTCACTGGATGAATTGAAGTCTGGGTTGCGTAAAGCAACGATCGCTGGACAGATTAACCCGATTCTCTGCGGATCGGCGCTTAAAAATAAAGGTGTCCAATTTTTGCTGGATGCGATCGTAAACTATCTGCCGTCGCCAATTGAGATTCCGCCCACGAAGGCGCATGCCGTTGATGATGAAAATAAATTGATTGAAGTCCATGCAGAAGATAATGAGCCGTTTGCCGCGCTCGCGTTTAAAGTAATGGCTGATCCGTTTGTCGGTAAATTGATTTTCTTTCGCGTGTATTCCGGACACATGTCTGCGGGATCGTATGTTGTGAATGCGAGAACGGGCGACAGGGAGCGTGTCGGCCGCATCGTGCGCATGCACGCAAACGAGCGCGAGGAAGTTTCTGATGTGTATGCCGGAGATATTGCGGCCGCCGTCGGGTTAAAATCCACGTTCACTGGCGACACGCTTTACGATGAATCACGGCCGCTTGTTCTCGAATCGATCACCATTCCAGAACCGGTTATTTCTGTTGCGATTGAGCCGAAAACAAAAGCAGACCAGGAGAAAATGGGAGTTGCTTTGCAAAAATTAGCTGAAGAAGATCCGTCCTTCCGCGTGCGAACAGACGAAGAGACGTTGCAGACGATTATTTCTGGAATGGGTGAACTGCACCTCGAGATTATCGTGGATCGCATGAAGCGCGAATTTAAAGTTGAAGCGAATGTTGGAAAACCGCAGGTCGCGTATCGTGAGGCTATTCGAAAGAATGCCGAGGGTGAGGGCAAATACATTCGTCAATCCGGTGGTCGTGGGCAATACGGTCACTGCGTGATCGACGTGGAGCCGCTCGAGCGCGGAAAGGGATACGAATTTATTGATGAAATCAAAGGCGGCGTGATTCCGCGTGAATACATTCAGCCGATCAATAAAGGAATTCAGGAAGCGATGCAGCGCGGTGTGTTGGCTGGATATCCCATGCTGGATGTGAAAGTTACGCTGAAAGATGGAAGCTATCACGAAGTTGATTCTTCTGAAGCGGCGTTTAAAATCGCCGGCTCATTCGCCTTTCAGGAAGCGACAAAAAAAGCAGGTGTATTTTTGCTTGAACCGATGATGAAAGTGGAAGTGGTTACGCCGGAACAATTTATGGGCGACGTAATTGGAGATTTGAATTCCAAACGCGGGCAAATTCAGGATATG
>DASTLG010000034.1:0-2054 GCA_035715245.1 Patescibacteria group bacterium | reverse complement strand
TTCGTTTATGAATTCTAAGAGGCAGAACGATCATTCATGCAGGGTCGAGGCCAAACGAAAGCCCCGGGAAAATGACACGTCGTCCACAAGAGATGGAGAAGGGGAAAATCCACCAGTAAGTTGAACTTCCATATTATTGATCGTAAAGGTTTCCTCAAATAATTCGTCCGCTCGATTCGGAATTCCCCATTCAGGGTAAAACATATTTGCCAAAATCGCCCATTCCATATGAAACGGAAGCCGCTCCTCAATCCAATGGCGGACCTGTAAATATTTTCCAAAAGCTTCTCTCACGGTTTGATAGTGAAATCGCCGCGGCATAATCCCAAAACGGGTTTGTTCACTACTGCCTGAATCAATTTGTTTTTGTCTGCGCAATAATTTTAAGACCGGACCTAACGGATCACCCCTGACTATTTCAAAATTTCGGCGTTCAATAATGCGCCACCCGCTTTTCACGCGCATTAAACGTTGGACAAAATCAGGATTTTTAGAAAACTGCGAATAATCCGGTCGCCGTTTCCAGCCAGGAAAATCTTTAAGGCAAACGCGTGAAAGCTCTCCTTCTGAATCAAATTCCGGATCAGCCAGATTGATCCGGGGCAGATAATGAAGATCGCATCCAATCTGCTCCCAATACTGCATCAATTCCGGCGTGACCCATTCAGGTAATCGCGGAATGACGATTTCTTTTCCAAAAAAAGCGCGTAAAGCATTAGCTTCCCGCTTCATCAATTCCTTGATTCTCCACTCCGGATCAAAATCAATATCAGTCGATTCACCCCAATCATCTGCAGGATGCTTGTTCTTCGCACGTTTCTGCTGATGAGCCGTCCCCAAAACCTTTGCAATAAAATCTTTCTGATCTGAATCTCGTTTTTGCTCGGGTTCGAATGGATTTCCAAGCGATTCTGCAGGACGTTTCGGCATAAACACTGATTAGTTTATTCTCGCGCCTCCGGCCTGTCGATTGTGTTTTACAATTCGTCAATATCGCGCAAAAAAGATCCTGGTTTTTTCGTCGGCTTGGGCTCGGATGGTTTCAAAATAACGCCTCCGCTCCGACCAGAAGGCTCTTCATACCGATCCACGTTAATCACAGGCTCTTCATAGCCGTCTTCTGCGTTATCCCAAGACCAGGAACGCCTCCGTTCTAACGCAGAATTCCCCGTCTGCCTTATCTCCACACGATCAAATAATCTTGATGGAACTTCTTCAATAAACGTACTCGGTTGAGAAAATGTCAGGGTCTCATATCCAACAGTCATCGGATACGTCAAAAATAATTTTCGTTTGGCGCGTGTTACCGCCACGTAAAAAAGCCGCCGCTCTTCTTCCATGCCGCCTTCTTCGCCTAATGCGCGCCGGTTCGGAAATGCCGCGTCCGCAAGATGCATCACAAAAACGGTATCCCACTCTAATCCTTTCGCCTGATGGATCGTCGAAAGGACCAGCCGTTCAGTCTCACCAGAAGCCGCCGTTTCTTTTGAGCTCACAACATCATCGAAAAGAGCGATATCGTTCAAAAACGCGGTCGCATCTTCGTAGCGCTCAGAAAAAAGCGCGAGCTGTTCCAAATCATCGAGCCGTTCCTGAAAATTCGGATACTCGCGTTCAAGATAGTCGCGATAACTTGAACGGCATAAACTCCGGATCATCGCGCTCGGTAATGGTCCGGACGCGAGCATAGATTCCAAGAGCCGGGTGAACGACTGCCAGCCGTCACGACCGCGCGCCGGAGCAATCGTCTCCCCGTCCATCGAAGCGATCTGCGGCAGGGATTCGAACGCACGGACGCGATGGATGATCTGCGAGGCAGTCGATGCCCCGATTCCCTGCTCAAGATTCAGAACACGCAGCCAAGCAACCTCGTCTTTTACATTTTGCGTCAACCGAAGATAGGAAAGCACATCGCGAATGTGTGCGCGTTCAAAAAACTTTTGGCCGCCGCGATAATCATACGGCAGATCCCGCTTCATGAGTTCGAATTCTAATGCTTGCGAATGTGCGCTAGATCGGAAGAGGACCGCGATCTGATTGAGCTCCGTTCCCCC
>DASTLG010000033.1:0-7122 GCA_035715245.1 Patescibacteria group bacterium | reverse complement strand
GCGAAGAAAAAGGCAAGAAAGATGAGACTGGCGGAAACATGCGCATCATGATGATACAAACCGAATGCTAACGCGAAATCGATTAAAGAAAGGAGAAGCCACAGGGCGGGCAGAAAAAAAATCCATTGCCATGGACGCACCTGATCAACCCCAAGATAAATATTATAATGGATAATAAGCATTCCGCTTTGTTTCCGCGCCGGAACAACATTCCAGAGAAACAAAAAAGATCCAAACACTATGATAGCCAAGGTTGTAAGCGTCGTCCATCGCAAGGTCGGCCGCATCCAAGCGAGCTTTGCGGAGAGGAGCCACGCGTCCCATTTCATACGATTATGATACGAGTCTCGTCATATCCTCGTCCAGGATGTGGATATCAGTCTACGGAAAGGACTTCTTTGATTTCCGGAATCTGATCGCAAAGTGCGCTCTGGATACCGGCTTTAAGCGTTAAATCCGATAAAGGGCATCCGATACAGGCGCCTTGGAGGCGCACCATCACCGTCCCAGCCGCCGGATCAACATCGACCAATTCCACCCCGCCGCCATGAGCGAGAAGACTCGGGCGGACCTCGTTTAAAACACGGTCAACTTCCGCACGTAATTCCTCTTTGGTTTTTGCCATAGTTTTGATGAGCATAGGATGAACTCCAAACCTTGACAAGGTGTTCATCCTCTTCTATACTTAGCCGTGAATTAAGGTTTTGGCGCCTGCAAAAGCGCTTCTCTCACGAAAAATATGGCTCATAAAAAAGCGGGTGGTTCTACTTCGTACGGCCGTGATTCTCAGGGCCAGCGTTTGGGTATCAAAAAATTTGCGGGTGAATTCGCCAAAGTCGGCGACATTCTGGTCCGCCAGCGTGGAACCGCCGTTCGCCCAGGAAAAAATGTCCGAAAAGGTTCTGATGATACGCTGTTCGCCGTCACAAACGGGACGGTAAAATTCACCAATCGCCGTGTCCGCCGATTTACCGGCGCGTTCAAACTCGCGAAATTCGTAAACGTCCTGCCACAGGAGGCGAAATAAATAGATAAACTGCCGCATCACAAAAAGCATCCGAATGGGTGCTTTTTGTGGTTTTAGTCATCGTCGCGTTCTGTATCCCAATCCTCTTGAAGAGATCGTCCATTCACAAGAGACGTCTCGGTCGCGCGGCACGTTTCTTTTTTCTGTCTCAACGCAATCACGATATCATCAATCTCTTGCGTATCGTAACCATCGGCACCTAACGATACACGAAATGCCGCCTCACCAGCAAGATCAAACAACTCCTCAAGCAAAGTTTTAAGCTCGTCCTGGAGATTGATATACGTTTCATATTGTTTTTCCCACATTTTTTGTTTCTGCTCCAAGTGTTCGATTTCGTTTTCTAACGTCTGAACCTGCTTTGACGAATGAAATTTCTTCCGAACCCGATCAAGCTCCGTTTCTTTTTCGGCAATCGCTTCTACAATAGCGTACATCAGCGAGGCATTATCCGTATCAACGTCAACTTCCTCACGCAATCCATCAAACCAATCTTCCATCTCATCTAATTGTTTCTCCGTTTCTAGAATAGACGCGTTCAGTTTCGCTATTTTCTTTTCCCGTTCCCGTCCTTCTTTTACTTTCTTAAAATCTAAAAGATCGTTATTTTCTGATGTTATTCCGGGGCGTTCGGCTGTCATAGCACCGATAAATTTATCACACATTCTCGCATAAAAAAAGCGGCCCAAATGGACCGCATAAGGCGAAAAACTACCAACGCGAACTGTATGCAACTGCATGCTGAGCGATTTCCCGTATTTTCTCCGCGCTTGTCTCCCCAGTAGGCGTATCCGTATAGAGCTCCCATACGTCATAAGGAAAATCCGATACGGCGATACCGAGCGTCACAGCGGTTCCGTCCAAACCTGGCCGCACATAAAGCAATTCATGTTCTTCGTTCTGAAACCGGACCCTTGTCATAGCGATCTTGACTCCAAACTCTTCCTCGAAGGAGGTGATAAGTACAGCGTGGCCAGTTATAGGAACGTGCCAGTGAATCGGCTCCCTTTCGTCCCTGTGCCGCTTGGTCACACACAGAACGTTGAAGACTCGGGTTTGATTTTCCATGTGGGCTCCTTTCTTTTTTTGTTCAATTCCCTCTAAACAGACAATCCATTATTGCCAGTTTGGAGGGAAGGCCGAACGCGATGCTTTGGTTCGGCCGAGAAGACAAACATGTGAGCTAATAATCCTTGGTCTCGCCCATCACATACGCGAGAGCCTTTGCCCAATCCTTGCCGCGAGCGAGCCCATCGCCGCAACAACCGAAACAGTCCTGGAGAGTGCCGGGCTCCTTCGAGCATTCGTCAGGAACTTTCTTCGCTCCCTGGCAATGGGAGCAGATCGTACCATCAATTGCGCGCCAAGGCGCGTGGAAAAAGCCGAGACGTGCGCCGTCGACCGCGAAGATGTGGTCGCGGGCTTTAAACAGATCAAGCATTGCGCTTGCGGGATGGTCGTGATGGCTCGTGGCCGTGAGAACTGCCACGAATTTCGTGCGCTGCTTGATAGCAAAAAGCGCGAGAGCAAAACCAACAGGCATGAGCTCGCCCGCAAACCGTAGACCTTCACCAGCCATCGTTTCTCTACTTGCCGGCATCATGAGATCCACAAGGACTGCATCGAACGGCGGCGGACGAAGCGACTCCTCGAGCTCCTCCCGCTTCCGCCAGTACGCGTCGAACTCCGCCTGAAATTCGGGTCCGTCATGTCTCTTCGGCGCCACGATGCCGCGCTGCTTCGCTCTAGCATCCAATTCTGACCAGGACACGTTGCGCTGGAGCCGCTCGACTGCGTCGTCGTAGGTACGAGCAAAAGTCAATACGTGGCCCTTAAGACATTGCTCTGCGGACACGATCTGGAGCACTGTGTCATCGATGACCAGGATGCGCATGGTTTCCTCCTCCGACTGGGGTTATTCCCTTTCAACCGACGAATTTTTTGCATCAGTTAAAAGCGAATGCCGAACAACTGTTCTGGTTCAGCCGAAAGACCGTGCACAAACGAAGTGAAAAAAACGCGGGACCAGACAACCGGCCCCGCGCGAAGCGAAAAGGAACGATTAGGCCAGCTGGATATCGAGGAGACGCGTGGCGAGCGCACGGTCCTCGTCGGACGAGAACTCATCGTGCAGCCAGAGATCGCCTTCCACGAGCACGCCGCCGCCCATTCCTCCGGAGACGAAGTATTGGTCCGGAGTTTTCGCACAGAACAGATCCGCATACGCGCCGTCGCCTTCATTGCAGGCCCAGGCTCGCGAATCGAATTTGGCACTCAAGGAATAAATCTGCGCCCGCGGACCAACAAGACTCCAAGGGACGGTTGCGTAAATCTGACCTCCCCAATCGCCGTACAGCACAAGCCAAAGATCTCCTTCGGGATTCGCATTTGCGTGACGATCGAGCTCGCCGCGCCAGCGCGCGTTCAGGATTTGTTCCGTTCCGTATTCCTGGTATTCCTGAAGTCGCCGTTCTGGTTCACCGGCGCGCTTCGCGTATTCCAAACGCTGAAAAGCGAACGGATCAAGATCGGTCTCGAGGTCCGGATGTTCCATGGTTTTTTCTCCAAAAACGTCCCCGTATACCTATGATAAAAATTGTCATGATCACAAGCATACGGCGATATTTTTTATCCGCTCTGAATCGACGAATCACTTCTTCCATTCAGAGCGGGTCCGAATGCGATGTTCTGCATTCGGCGAGTAAGGCTAAAGGCAACGCCGCTCGAGCTCGACCAACTCACGCTCGCCGTCATCCAGGCAATCGTGGTGTTCATAATTTTCAAATTGAGAAAAAAAGAGCCGAGGCGGATCAAAGTACGAGGCCGGCTGGCACCTCGCATAGCGGGCGCCGAATGTCATGGCGCCGGCAAATGAAAGGCGTTTCGCAAGCAGACGCTCTGCCTGGCTGGCCCAGCTTTGTTCGAGGACCATCCAATCGGAGCGCATCAGATCCCGCGGATCCAGGCAACGGCATTCGCGACCCAAGAGCTTCATCGTGACGATTCCGCCGATGTAGCTCACGGGGACCTTTGCCAGATCGGTTTCTGACGGGAGATAACTTCCGTGCTCGGTGTAGTAGAACCGAGGCGAACGCGGATCATCAAGATCGCGCAATGATTGGCGCACGCTTTGGTAATCTGGGACGCTATCGAGGATCTCGATGACGTTGCCCCAGCGTTCCCGGCACGTGCTGCCGACTGCTTGACTCACGATCCAGAAGGCTCCGTTTTCCATCCGGAAAACGGCAAAGACGTTTTCTGCACTCATGGCTCACTCATTTTGGGCGTCCGTGCCCTGCCAAACCTTTTGAGATCTCCTTCAAAAAATTTGGCAGAGCCGGAAGCTTTTCAATGATCGGGCCAGCCATTTTACCCGCCTCAGATTACGATTCATGATCCTACTCTAGGGTGGGTGGACGCAGGTCTGTTGCGTCCGAGAGAGCGGCACTAGCGGCGGAAAGCCGAGAGCGTCGCGTCGATGTCGCGGATCTCCTGCTGATGACGAATGATGGTCTGACGATCGGCGGCCGAGATAGCCCGCTTCGACATCCCTTCTTTCATCATCTGCTGGATTTCCGCGCGGAGCGTGTCGCGCCGCGCACGAAGAACCGTGAACGACGGGGCACGAGGTGCAGACATGGCCGGAGCCGCCGGCCGCGGGCTGGGTTTGTGTCCCATTCACATGAATCCGGTCGAATTCATCTGAACGAGGCCCAAAACAGCTGGGCACACAGTTCAAATTTTAAGGCGAAAGGAGCGAATCAAAACATTTCTTAAACAGGCTTTCCAATTCCTGAATGCTCACGTCACGGCTGAATTCCATATCGCGGCCAATCCACTTGTACCAGCGAATCTCAAGATCTTCGACACGGAAATTCGGAAGCAATCGCCGGCAGTCGTTCGCGCACGCGAGAGAGAATCCGCTCGCTTCGATCCAGGCCAAATAAGCGGTCTCCACTCCGCAGTCGCAGGAAGGGGACGTTTCCAAAGAGCTCAGTTCTTCACGCGAGGCGCCCTGCTTGAGCAAACGATGGAATTCGCGATGATAGCGGTTAATGGCGCATGTTGGCGCATGCGGATGCCGGCGAAAATATGCTCGTTCACGCATCTCAACGCCGCACGTGCACTCGCCGTACCAAAATGGATGCATCTCGAAAACGGAATTTTTGAAGTCCTGCCCATACCCCCAGGTACCTCCCAGCGCTCCATGACATTGCATCCATGGGCGACGTTTCCCCAAAGTTTCCGAGAGCTTGTACAACCTGCCGCTCGCGTAATCTTCCGTCTGTTCATCCATGACCGTTCCTCCTTGGAGTGCGTTTAATTCCATTTTTACCCGGCGCTCGATCCGATCCTGTCAGATGGAACGCCGGGTCCAAATGGACCCGATGGCACGTTTGTAAAGTTCGTCCTCCCATAAGATTTCAAGACACGCTAAAAATCTCATGACAGCCAGCGAGCAAAACTCGCTTCTTTGAAGACTAATTGTCCTCCTGCAGACCATATTCACAATTGATGCGAACATGGCTTGCAGGAGGCCTCTCCCCCTTGGCCTTCTGCAGACACAAAAAAACAAGAGCCCTGTCCTCCTCTTGTTCTTGTGCCGATTTCTCTTGAAGCATCTAGCAAATCACGCCCCGGACCGCCGTTTCCATTTTCCGCATCCAGAAACATCTGCAGGAGAAGGAAAACGAGCGTTCCAGCTCGCTTCAATGTTTTGTCCAAGCAAGCACCTTTGGACAATTCCCCTTCGATGACATGCTGATACGCTTTGCATCATCATCGAACGGGGCAATCTAGCATGGACCTAAAATAATGTCAAGCATGAGGTTATCAATCATCTCGCTCTAGATAAAAAACATTTAAAATTAGCCAAAAAATATCAAATTTTATGCAAATTTCTGATGAACATCCGAGAAATAAGGTGTAAGCCGCCGTCTTGACAGAACCGCTTTTTTCTGATATAAAAGCCGGTCAACCCTAGAAAGGGGTTGATGAGTCGGCGAAGCTGACGAGAATTTTTGGCATCGGCCACAGCTTGCGTCGACTCTCTCAAAAGAGGATGGATGTTCGTTTCGAAATGCGGCGCTGTTGCGCCGGACGGTAATCTCCGCCTTCTGTCGGCTCGAGCTCCATGCTCAGAAATGAGCGTGATCCCGGTTACGGGAGAAAGGAACGTCGCGTCCGGCTTCGAGAAGTAAGGCGGATTTCCGCCCGCTCGCTAACAAGCCCGCAATTCCAGACGATCTTCCCATCCTCCATCGCGAGGACCACGAACATGAGGAGGATCTGCTGTAGCAAGCGCCAGTGCAATCCGGGATTCGGCCGCGGCCGCACCTTCAACACCTGCAAACGGATGATGATCTGAACACATGAACGCGCTCTGAGTAGAATTTAGAGCGCGTGTACCTACCGGGCACACAGAGAGGATTGCGTGCCCGGGTTTTTTATTTCCATTTATTTTCGTTTTGCAACCGATCCATTGCTCGTAATTGCGCGGAACATTTCTTTTAGTGTCTGCGCCATTTCTGCGCTTTCAATCAGCACGGTAAGCATAGCGCCCGAATAACACATGAGCGCAATTTTATTTGCGTACACAGCAATGTCACCTTCAAAATGAAAATCTTGAGGCAGTAAATAAAGAGCCACGTTTTTTGATGACGTGTAATCCTGATTTTTTGAGGCGTAAACGGCCGTGACTTTAATGTTTTTCGAGATAAGCGCTTCGCGATTCGCATTTCGTATTTCCTCCGGCAGCTTGCTATCCGTGGCCTCAACGCACGCGAATTCATACACCATGTCCGGTTTAATTTTGGCAATATCCTCCCCGATCATCCGAACCGCTTCTGCTCCTTCGAACATTTTTACAACCGGCTTTTCTCCATGCTGAAGCAATTTTAATTCATCCAGCGACGATTGGATCTCTTTGAGCGTTGCTTTCATTCCGTCCATTTTTGCCTGCATGTGCGCAACCAAACGTTCAGGCGATTCAGAAACGTAAAGAGATTTTTTCCCTTTCTGCACCGTGCTCATCAAACCAGTTTTCATGAGCGACTCAATCACGGCATAGGTCGTTACACGAGAAACACCGGCTT
>DASTLG010000032.1:0-3436 GCA_035715245.1 Patescibacteria group bacterium | reverse complement strand
GTCCCATCGTACTGGATCAATATCCGCGACGTGATGGAACATCGCACCGAGCTCACTCTGGTCGAGGCATTGTGCTTGGTTCTTCAGAATCCGCACCGTCTCCCGATCGGCGGATACTGGAACTGCCGTGCAAGCCGCGATCCAGACCTGGGCGAGTTCGCCGTCCTCGAACGCGGCCTGAGCGGCGCGCTGATCGTAAGGACGTCAGCCGAGATATTTCCGGAAGCGATCAATCCGGTGAATCCGACTCACGCCGCCGCTTAACATTCTCTTAGCCCTGCTCTTATGCGGGGTCTTTTTTATTGCGTCTTATTGGCACACGCCTGTTTTTGCGCTATTTTATAGAAACCAAATTCTTTTTTTTGCGCATTTTTTTATGTTTAATCCAAAAACGGGCACGGAAGGGCATGGCGGCGGAACGACGATCATCGCTCAAGGAGTAAAGGTGGAAGGCGAGTTCTCCAGTCAAAGCGATGTCGTCGTCGAAGGGGAAGTGCACGGAACGTTTGCAACAACCGGACTATTAACGGTTACGGCTGAAGCGAAAATCAAGGCTGACGTTACAGCTGGGGAAGCAGTTGTTTCTGGAACCGTCGAAGGGAATCTCGTTGTGCATCGCCGTTTAGATGTGAAAGCTACGGCAAAAATCATGGGCGATGTGTCTGCCGAGACGGTTTCTGTTGAAGCCGGCGCGGTTTTGGCTGGCCGTGTCTCTATTGGGATTAAAGGAGCAATTGTAGAAAAACCGACGCTTAGTTCACGTCGCGAACGCGCGGCCGCTGCTGCTGCTTTGGTCACAAATGAGCGATAGATCATAAAAGGCGCCCGTTTTTAAATAAAAAATCGGCTTTTATGAATCCGGCGTTTGCGTATATTTACGATGAATTTTTAGCGGATCGGCGTTTTGAACGCGATCTCGCATTTTTAGAAACCGAGGTTGCGCGCCGGGGAATCGAAGGAAGGATTGTGCGGCTCGCGATGTTCAGACAACCAAAAGATATTATTCGCGATCTCGTGAATGCGAATGTCAAAAATATCATTTTTGTCGGCAATGATCTGACCTTGGAAAAGATGATGTGGTTTTTACCAGATGTAGACGCTACCTTCGGATTCCTGCCCGTAATGCCGGGTTCCATGATCGCGGGTATGCTCGACATTCCGAACGGCGCCGAAGCGGTAAATACACTCGCCGCGCGGCTCATTGAATGGTTTGATGTTGGAAAAATAAATGAACGCTATTTTTTTACGGAAGCCGTATTACCCAATACGCAGGCATCAGTGGATGTCGAAGGACAATATCGCATCAGTCCGGCGCATGGTGGTGCGATCGCGATACGAAATCTCGCGGGAATAAGTGGTCAGCCGGGAGCAGCTCATCCTCAGGATGGCCGTCTTGAGATCGTGATTCAAACAAAAGTTCGGGAAAACGGCATGAAATTTTGGCAAAAGTCCGTATTATCCGAAAGCCATGTTTTTCTCACGCACGGCGCTATCCAATCCGAAAAATCCGTTGAAGTCATCGTAGATGGTCAGCCGTTACATGGCGCGCATTTCTCGCTCTCAATTGTTCCGCATAAAATTCGGCTCATCACCGGAAAACAAAAAGGATGGGAACCGCCGCGCGAAAAGAAGGAAGTGGTTCCGCTTGCCAGGGTGACCATTTCCTGATATCGTTCGGCCAATCAAATCCCGCACCCATGAAGGGCGGATGGCGAAATTGGTAGACGCACTAGCTTGAGGTGCTAGCGGTCGCAAGACTTTGAGGGTTCAAATCCCTCTCCGCCCACCATCGATGCAGGATTTTAAAATTTATTCGCGCACGCTTAGCTCAGTTGGTTAGAGCATCTGCTTTACACGCAGAGGGTCGTAGGTTCGAATCCTACAGCGTGCACCATAACTTAAAACCTCCCAATGCGGAGGTTTTAAGTTATGGTAGCGTCCCGTAACGTTTCACGAAGTCTATTTCCGTGCCTCCCACATTTTCAAAATAGTTTCTCTGACAAGCTTCGCCCCTTCAAGTGTTGCTTCCCAGGCATTTTTCCACGTCCTCTCTCCTTGGTAGTGTTCAAAACTAAGTCCGCATTGAAAGGCCGGCGTCTCATTTGCCCAAAAGGCATAAAGATTTTCAGGAGCGTACATTGGAAGTTTAGCAATAATGTCTGCTCCTATAGCCTTGTTCCATTCTTCCCTCATCTTGGGTGTAATCTCCGGTAGCTTTTCGGTCTCGAATCGTTTTTTTGGAAACGTTGTGAATTCTTGTGGCATATATAGGGGAAATTATGAGCGTCTTCAATTATAGCTTGGCAGCCGGCATTCTGCCAGATCTTAAAGAACTATCGTGCTTTCAAAGTAAGTTCGTACTCCATCCACTCTGGCGCACCACGTAGAAACAGCGGCTTTAATTGCTGTTTTTCTATAGCTTTTTAGGTATAATACCGTCAGTTTTGAAGATTCCTTCTTATGCCGTCCCATCCTCTGAAAAATCCATTTGAAATACCAAAAGAGCGCGATCCAAATCACAAGGCGTTTGTAAAAAGTGTGCTTGGCAAAGGTAATTCAGCGCCCAAAATTCCAAAAGAAAATTTTGGGGCCGAGGCTGATCTTGTTCTTTCCACGGAAGATCAGAAGAAGATTGAAGATGAGCGAATTTTTAGTAAAATCATCACTCGAGAAAGTCGAGCTTTGCGTCGGTTTTTCGGAAAAGAAATTCACGTGCCGCCTTTGCCTCCAGAAATCACCGCAGAAAAAATTCGCGATTGGGAGACTCTCGATCTTCACCTTCATTATTTGCCAAGGGAAGAATTAGTTGAAATCAATCGTGATGACAATGGGACAATTGTTACTGTCCAGCCGAAAAATTATCCTGGATGGAAAGAAAAGCCGCAATTCCGTTTTTTTAATCTAATCGAACGGGGAAAACTTCCCCCGGAATCCGCTCACCTATTTGGGGGATGGGTGCTTATTGAGGCGCGACCAAAGCCCGCTTATGATAAGGGCAATCAAAAATATCCAAATGATTTTCTCGGCCCGGTTCTCGAAGAATTGAATAAAAAAGGAATTATCAAGCAGACGTATAATGATCGCGAAACTCTCCTTGATTCGGATTCACGTTTTGGAATTTCCCCGAATGAGCTCAACAAAAGACAAGTAAAAAAAGCCATTGCGCAAGCTATGCGTATACCAGGGGGGTTTTCTCTTCCAAGGGCCATAGAATTCAACATCCTTGGCAATCTCTACTATCCAGAATGGGGGGACATGAACACATCAGAGTGGTTTGGGGATCGTTATGATGAAAATGAAAGGATATTATGCTTGTTGGGCGGACGCTCTAACGAAGGCGGTCTCTCATATATTGATTCAATAAACGGCAACGATCGATACACTGGCATTGGTTTCCGTGTTATGGCCCGTTTTTCGCCGGATCAAGCGAAGACTT
>DASTLG010000031.1:0-19227 GCA_035715245.1 Patescibacteria group bacterium | reverse complement strand
CCGTCAGCAGCGTGGGTCCATTGCCGCTCGGGACGCGGGGTTTGTCCATCCAATTTCCTTCCTTAATCGCTATAAGTGATTCATGGACGATAAATATTCCAAATACAAGCGCGGCGACTTATCTGACGAATGAAAATGCCTATTTAGCAGCAGAGCGCGCTCGTGATCAGGCAATTCAAACCGCCCAAAATCAGGTTGACTCAGCTTCTGCCGCGCTCGCCCAAGCGCAGGCAAATTTTGCGCAGGTCACGGCCCAAGCTTCGTCCGCTGACGTGAATGCGGCTAGAGCGCAAATTATTTCCGCACAAGGACAGGTGATGGCGGCGCAGGCGATCCTGAATAATACGCGGATTCTCGCGCCGATTGCCGGCACGATTACTTCGGTTCAGGGCAAAGTAGGTGAACAAGCAACCGCGCTTCAGCCCATGATGGTTCTGCAGAATGTGGATCGACTGCATGCTGAGGCGAATGTCAGTGAGGCGAATGTCGCTTCGCTTAAAGTTGGCCAGCTGGTTGATTATACGTTCGATGCCCTTGGTCCGGATTACCATGTAACCGGCACGGTAGAAGTTGTTAATCCCGCATCAACCGTAGTTTCAGGCGTTGTGAATTACAAAATAACAGCCGGCATTGGAGATATTCAGAACACAAAACCCGGCATGACGGCAAACATGACCATTTTGGTTGCCAAAAAGAATCAGGTTCTTGCCGTTCCTCTGCGCGCTGTTCTTGATCACGACAACAAACATTTTGTGCGAGTGATTGATGATTTAAAGACAAAATCCTTCCATGAGGTCGAGGTAACGACCGGTTTGCAGGCGGACAACGGATCTGTGGAGATTCCTTCCGGTCTCACCGAAGGTCAGATGATTGTCTCGTTTATTCAATCATAAAATTATGGCCTTGATTGAGGTTGAAAATTTAAAAAAGGACTACTTAAATGAAGATGTTGTAACGCCGGTTTTGCGTGATGTGACTTTTTCAATCGATCACGGCGAGTTTGTAGCCATCATGGGACCGTCGGGTTCAGGCAAATCAACGCTGATGCACATTCTAAGTTTTTTAGATCGTCCAACGGCCGGTATCTACCGTTTTGAAGGTAAGGATACAAAAGAATTTTCAGACGATTTTCTCGCAAAATTACGCAATGAACGTGTTGGATTTGTATTTCAATCTTTTAACCTGTTAGCCCGGACATCGGTTCTGGATAATGTCAAACTGCCTTTGCTGTACGGAAAAAAGAAAGATCAAGACGCGATTGCCCGCCGGGCGCTCGAGTCCGTAGGGTTGTCTCACCGGCTAGGATTTTTTACCAATCAGATTTCCGGAGGTGAAAAACAGCGGGTTGCGATCGCACGGGCGCTGGTCTGTGATCCGGCAGTTATCTTTGCCGATGAACCAACCGGAAATTTAGATTCTAAATCCGGGAATACGGTTATGCATATTCTTCAGCAGTTAAATGACGCGGGACATACAATTATTTTAGTTACGCATGAAACGGATACGGCCCGCCACGCAAAACGCATCCTGCGCATTAAAGATGGCCGCGTGATTGCCGATGAACAAGTAGTGCAACGTACACTGGCGCATCCGGAACGCGAGTTGGAAAAATAAATTTGCAGATATGAATCTGCTTCGCACGATTCGTTTAGTCATCCGAACGCTTCTTGCAAGAAAAGGGCGATCTTTTTTAACTATCCTTGGAATTGTGATCGGCGTTGCAGGCGTCATTATCATTATGGCCTTGGGAGCGGGCGCGCAGAGTCTTGTTCTTGGTCAGGTGACAAAATTAGGATCAAATCTGCTCAGTATCCAGCCTGGAAAAAGTAATGAAAAGGGGCCGCCGGCTCAATTGTTTGGAATTGTGGTGACGACGCTCACGAATGATGATGCGCGTGCCCTGCGTGATGCGGGCCAAGTCCCTCATGCGATGGCGGTGAATGCGCTTGTGCGCGGTGGGGCGACGGTTACCTGGCGGAATCAGACTATTGATACGACCTTTGTTGGAACGGATTATCACTATCCGGAGGTCATTAATCTATCTCTTCAGACCGGCCAATTTTTTGATCAGCAGCAGGGAGAAGGAAATGCGAATGTTGCGGTCCTTGGGTCAACGGTGGCACGAGAATTGTTTGGAAATAGCGGGATGAATCCGATCGGCCAAATTGTAAAGATTCAGTCTGCATCGGATGGAGGAATTGGCGGTGTGCCTCTTCGCGTGATCGGCGTAATCGCGCCGCGAGGAAGTCTCTTTTTTCAGGATCAGGACGACCAGATTTACGTGCCGTTGACTTTGGGAGCGGAACAACTGCTTGGTATCCATTACGTGCAGACAATAAATGTAAAAGTCGATTCAGCGCCGTTTATTTCTTCTACCATCGCGGATGTTACGCGTGTTTTGAACGAGCGGCATCGGATTCAGCGGCCGGAAGATGAGGATTTTACGGTTCGCAATATCGCAGACGCAGTCAGTATTCTGTCTACGATTACAAGTGCCCTTTCTCTTTTTCTGACCGCGATGGCCGCTATTTCTCTTATTGTTGGAGGCATTGGAATTTTAAATATCATGCTGGTCACGGTCGCTGAGCGAACGCGTGAAATCGGATTGCGTAAAGCGGTTGGCGCGACAAACGCGGCAGTACGGAATCAATTTTTGTTCGAAGCGGGAATCTTAACCTCGCTCGGAGGAATGATCGGAATTCTGATTGGTATTCTCGTTTCTTTTTTTGCTTCGATTCTCATGCGCGCACTTGGATATGATTGGGCGTTTGTTATTTCCGGGTGGTCTGTCGTCCTTGCGTTCGGTGTTTCTGTATTCACCGGTCTCACTTTTGGCGTTTATCCAGCCGTGAAGGCCTCGAAACTTAATCCGATAGAAGCTCTGCGTTATGAGTAACGGATTAAACGTCTTCCGGCAGGCGATAAAAGCGTTGCGAACAAATCCGGTCCGCACCGGATTAACGACGCTCGGAATCGTGATTGGGATTTCGACCGTGATTTTGGTGCTCTCCGCCGGAGCGGGATTCCGCAGTTTGATCCAGGCGCAAGTAGCTACCCTTGGAACCAATACACTTTTTATCCAAACGCGGATTCCACCGACTACAAAAAATCGGAATGCCGGAGCCGTACAAGCTGATACGGGCCGTGCGATGTCAGCGGTGGCGATTACAACATTTAAGAATCGCGATCTCGAAGATATTAAAAAATTGCCAAACGTGGTGAACGTGTATGGAATGGTAACTGGGCAGGCGGTTGTCAGCTATCGGAATACCGAAAAAAATATCATTTACTACGGGGCAGGATCTGCGCGGTTTAATATTGATCAAGGTGTTCTAAAAGAGGGACGATTTTATACGTCTGCTGAAGATCTGGGAGCGGCGCAGGTTGTTATTTTAGGTTCGCGACTCGCGACCGATCTTTTTGGAAATCAGGATCCGCTTGGTAAGCTTGTGCGTGTTGGAAATGAAAATTTTCAGGTGATCGGCGTGTATGCGCCGCGCGGAGGATTGGGCGGGGGAGATACGGATGGAACACTGTTTATGCCCCTTGGGACGGCACAGAAAAAAATGCTCGGCATTGATTATCTCTTGGTTGGTATTGTCCAGTTAAAAAATCTTCAGCTGGCAGATCCGACTATGCAGGATATCCAATTTGAATTACGGAAGAACCATCACATAACTGATCCGGCAAAAGATGATTTCCTGGTACAGACGCAAGCCCAAGCCATGGATATTTTTAACACTATTTTTAATGCCGTGACGATTCTTCTTATGGCGATCGCGGCTATTTCGCTCGTGGTTGGCGGAGTGGGAATCATGAATATCATGTACGTGGTGGTAACCGAGCGCACGGCGGAAATTGGATTAAAAAAAGCGTTAGGGGCAACTAACGCGGATATTCTCGGAGAATTTCTTATTGAATCTGTACTCGTTACGATTTTAGGAGGGGTGATTGGTATTCTCTTTGGCGCGCTTCTTGGCTGGCTTGTTGCTCTGGCCGCTGAAGCCGGCCATTTATCATGGACGTTTTCCGTTCCCTTGTACGCGATTCTCCTCGGGGTCGGCGTATCGGCCCTTATCGGGATCAGCTTTGGCGTACTTCCCGCAAAAAATGCTGCGCGCCTAAATCCTATCGAAGCCTTGCGTCACGAATAAAATAAAAATCAGCAAAAAAAAGAAGCGCCGTGAAGCGCTAAGCAAGTGGTCCAGGCCCTCCCGAAAGACGACGCACTCGGGTTTGACTCCTAGGATGAATTCCTCCTAGCGAGGTACCCGTTAGTCGCCGTACAGACGGGAGGGCCAAGAGGCCAAGGTCTGCTCCCTGCAAACCGGTCGCTGGCTTTCGGCCAGGCCGGTACAGGTTTGGGGCACGCTCATGGCGCCCCTTGTCGCGCGTGACCGAAGTCTACGCGCTCCTTTCGTTCTCTTTTTTCGGAGCGTTCCTCACGGGAATTCCATTCGCGGATCCCGAGAGGAGACGAGATTCGGCTTACGTCGTCTGGTAAACGGCGTGCCGGACTCGTCGGCGGTCGTGCGCCATGCACCCTCCTGGGTAGTACTACTACCGTGCGGTGTGAAGGGTTCCGCCGCCACGGCTTACGAGGTCTCGAGCCTCGTGCCGTACCGACGC
Organism: Patescibacteria group bacterium; assembly: GCA_035715245.1. GTDB lineage: Bacteria > Patescibacteriota > Patescibacteriia > 2-12-FULL-60-25 > 2-12-FULL-60-25 > VGLT01. The sequence continues at coordinate 14,598 of DASTLG010000031.1, read as the reverse complement.
ATCTAGGTCTGGTCCTCCTTTCCCAACGCTCAAAATTCAGCGTTGAAGGAGTAGCATACGCCTTTTTTTAGGTTTTGTCAAGGCCGGCGGGTTAAACGTGTCTCAAAAAAGGCTAATTTTAGCTAACACAAAATCCCCTCATATTTGAGGGGATTTCCGATCAAAACTGTTACTGGTTATTGAAGAGCTGACTATAGATGTAAAGTCGGCCGAGATCTGAGTTATAGCCGTTGAAATAAGGATACGGGTACATCATGTAATTATTTCCATAAATACTACTGCTCGGTCCATTTGTTCCGTTTGAATAAGGATAATTACCGGAATAGGGGTACGTGTAAGGCATTCCATATCCATAGCCGTATCCGTAGTAACTTGGATAATTGAACAAGCTGTTCAGGAGATAGAGCTGGCCAAGGGTGCCAAGGCCGTTCTCTGTATTGTTATTAAGGTCATCTGCATCAGCCGTCCGAACGGCTGAATACGCTGGCGATACGGCCTGAGTAACCATTGGTGTCGCAAGGAGAAATGCAAGCGATAACGGCGAAAGCCAATAAAGAAGTCGTTTGATCATACGAGGGAGAATTAAAGAATGAGGACGCGTTTATATTTTTACGCCTCTATGTTTCATGTCAAACGACAATAAAATAATATGCACTCGTCTTTAGAAATAATGAGCACCAAAAGACGTTTCCAAAAAAAGATTCTCGTCCGCTATATAGCGGATGGTTTAAAGTAATCCGTGCGCTCGAAAAAAATCTGTCGGGTTCATCCATTGAGCGAGATCAGATTTTTTTTGCGTGTAGCCAGCCAGGCGCAATTCGTTTCCTTCGTACAATCCAAAATGCAGATGTTTGCGTTCGCCGTCGGTTTGAATGGAATATCCCTTTCCTAAATAAGCTAGAAACGTGCCAGCGCCGACGGTCTGGCCGACTTTGAGATTTGTCGCTATTAAATTCAAATGCCCATAAATCGCATTGATGTTTTTGCCGTCAGGGCGAAAGCTGATGACGAGCACGCCTCCATAACCGCTCACATGTGCACCCACGTATCGAATTGTGCCGGTCGCAATGGCGTAAACCGGAATTTCGGCATCCGTATCCGTGTATTCAATATCATCACCCAAATGATATCCGGTGAATCGATCATGAACCCACTGACCGAAAACTTTTTTTGTCCGGCGATCTGCATAGCCGGCAATCGGAAGTACGAGTTTTTGTGTGATTGGATCTGTTGTTTGCGCGATGACGGCTGGAGGGTTGGTTTGCGATGTTTTGGACTGATTTTCGGGGCCGGTTGTGATGGACGATGTACATCCTGCGCCGAAACAAACGAGGAGGCCGCTCGCTAATATAAAAAAGGAGATTTTCATACATTCTCATTACCGTTCAGCGTCTTTATTTGTTTCAGAAGCTCAGCGTTTCCTTCGAATGGCTTTTTTGGCCGCGAGGACAATGTCAAAAGCGGTCATGTGGTATTTCTCCAAAAGTTCCCTCGGTTCCCCTGATTCGCCAAAAGAATCAGGCATACCGACCGGTTCAATAGGAACGGGGAAATGCTGGCCGAGCGTTTCGGATACTGCGCCATAAAGTCCGCCAATCATCTGGTGTTCTTCCACCGTAACACAGCAACCAGTTTTTTTGACGCTCTTGATGAGCGTTTGATGATCAAAGGGTTTGAGCGTATGGCAGTTGATGACCTCCGCATGAATCTGATATTTCCGTAAATCGCGCGCGGCAAGCATGGCTTCGTAAATGAGCGGTCCGCAGGCGGCGATTGTCACATCCTTTCCCGGTTCGAAGATTTCATGCCGGCCAATTCGGAACGGGCTCGCCGCGCGAGTTATGATCGGTGTTTTTTCTCGCGAAAATCGAAGATAGGCCGGACCCTTTACTGTTCCGATAGCTATGGTCGCTTTTTTTGTTTCAAGATAATCGCAAGGAGCGACAACCGTCAGGTTTGGCAGAACGCGCACGGTTGCCAGATCCTCAAGCGCCTGATGTGTTGCACCATCTGGACCGACGGAAATTCCGGCATGCGCTCCGGCGACTTTCACATTTGCATTTGAATAGCAGACAGAAACGCGCAATTGATCCCACGCGCGTCCAGGAACGAAAACCGCATACGAGCTGACAAACGGAATTTTTCCGCTGAGCGCCAGACCGGCCGCAATGCCCATCATGTTTTGTTCGGCGACGCCGCATTCAATAAAACGTTCTGGAAATTTTTTCTGGAATCCGTTTACTCGAGTAGATTCAGAAAGGTCGCCTGTTAAAACTACGACACGCGGGTCTTTGACACCAAGTTCCAACAAGCCGTCGCCATAGCCGTTTCTCGTCGGCACTTGTTCGACGTCTTTTGAGGAAAGATGTGGATTCAAAAGAGCGCACATATTTTATTGGTGTTCGCTTTTGATGTGTCCGGCAAGTGTCCGAAGTTCGTGTAAGGCCCGACGAGCCTCTTCTTTGTTTGGCGGTTTGCCGTGCCATTCAAATTTCTGCTCCATAAAATCCACGCCTTTTCCAGGAATCGTATGCGCAATAATGACCGTTGGTTTTTCAAATATGGTTTTCGCTTCCGCGATGGCATCGATAATTTGCCGAAAATTATGGCCGTCAATTTCAATAACGTGCCAATTAAAAGCGCGCCATTTTGCCGTTAATGATTCAAGCGGCATCACGCATTCCGTGAAGCCGTCTATTTGAATGTTGTTCCGATCAACGATGGCGGTTAACTGATGCAGTTTTTCTTTTCCGGCGAACATAATCGCTTCCCACGTTTGTCCTTCATCGAGTTCGCCGTCAGATAAAAGCGCAAATACATGCCAAGAAGCTTGGTTCATACGTCCAGCAAGAGCCATACCGATCGCCTGAGAAAGACCTTGGCCGAGCGGTCCGCCGCTTGTTTCTATCCCGATATTTCCATGATTATTCGAGTGTCCCTGGAATGGCGAGCCTAATTTTCGCAAACTGTTCCGAAACGCCTCAGGCGAACAAAACCCGCGGCGCGCAAGCGTGGCATACAAAACCGGGCAGATGTGCGCGTTCGAAAGCACGAGGCGATCACGCACCGGCCACCGTGGATTTTTTGGATCGATGTTCAGTGAATGAAAATAGAGGACGGTAAAAATATCTGCCATGCCAAGCGGTCCGGCTGAATGGCCGCTTCCTGCCTTAAGAAGCGCGTAAATAATATCTTCACGAATTTGGTTCGCTTTCGATTCCAGTTGTTTAATCGAAAAGTTCGGCTGCAGGGCAGCGCGTGGCATAGAACATTCATATCATACCGAATTTCCGTTCGTTCGGCGAGAAAGAAAATCTGAAGATAAAAATAGCAGGATTTGTATCAAAAATTTATTCAGCATAGACAGACCATTAATACCAAACTCCCCGCTTAGGGCGGGGAGCATTTTCGGAGTACATCTGCACGTTGTAGGTTTATTGATTCACGACATTAATCGTTCCTTGCATGCCTGGATGAATCGAGCAGTGATAGCTGAAGGATCCGGCCGTGGGGAAGGTGAACGAGAACGTCTTGGTGGGCGCGAGGACGCCGGAATCGAATACGCCTGTATTGCTTGTCACGGTGTGATTATTGAATGGATCGTTGTTCGTCCAGGTTACGGTTGTTCCAACTTTAACCGTGGTAATCTGCGGGACGAATCCTGTGTTAATATCAACGATATTCACACTGGCGGTGTTGGTAGGAATGCTTTTATCTTGCGCAATGGTCGTGGTCTGCGTCGTTACATTCGACGGCGAGAAATCATTGACGCTTAAGATATCGGTGCCGCGTGTGTAGTTCACGAAGAACGCATCTGGAATATCGTCAACTTGATGAGCCCAATTCGTTCCATAGAGCTGAGCAGCAAGTTGTTCACTTGTAACCCAGCGAAGCGTTCCGCCGCGGTCTACGGCGTACGTCTTTGGATCGGTGGTGATTTTCACCAATTTGACGCCTGGACGATAGGTTACGTTTCCGCCCAATGGAATCGCCGCGAGAGCGGTATCGGAAATGGTTTTAACCGTTGAAAAATCCGAATACCACGTAAAGTACGTTTTTTCATTCGGAAAAACGAGGCGCTTCCCGTTTGGCGCAAAATAATAAACGGTTGAGAGCGAACCCTTGATGAGATCGCCTGGATTAAATGAATTTGTGACCGTCTGCGCCTGGGAGGCGAGCGGAAGGGCCAAGGGTACGGCGATCAAAGCGATCCCGAGGCCAATACTAAACAAGCGTTGAAACAATGGTTTCATACGGAAGGATCTTCTTAAGGAGTTAAAGCGGCGCCATGAACACCGTGAGCCGGAAGCGGCTATTGCACCGTAACAGAGGTTGAAGTAGCTTGGGCGTCTAGTCCAAAAGAATTTTGGGTTTTAGCCAAAAAATTCAACGTGCGGGATGCCGTCCATGGTCCTGTCGTCAATGTACAGATGCTTGCTGCACAATGTTTCAGCTCAACGTTATCTAGCCATATTTCAACCCAAGAAACGGCAACATCGTCGCTCGCTGTTGCGGTAATGCCGAGTGTTTCACCTTTATAGATAAAATTCTTGTCCGGTGAAATGCTGATGAGCGGATGTGTATGATCAACAACGGTTATACTTTGCTGTGCGGTTGTTCTCACGTGACCGCCAACATCCTGGACAATGGCATAAACCGTGTGAACGGTTCCGGTTGTGCTTGTTTCAGTGTCTGCGTACCGGCATTCCTGCACGCGAGTGCAGCCGTGAATGTCGAGCCCGTCCACAAAAATATCAATCGTGTAAGCAGAGAACGTGTTATCAACAAGAACATCGAAAGATCGTTGGGAACCGGGCGTGCTTTCCTGCCGGTTAAGCGTAAGGGTGACTCCACTATTTGATCCGGAACTGATCGGGATGGAGCTGGTTCCGGTTGCGGCGTGCCGATCAATCCAAAAAGCCTCGGATCGAATATCGTATGCAGATTTCACACCCGATGACGGAATGGTTAGATCCGTTGAGCAAGGCGAGTACAGGCAGGTTTTAATCGGGCTATTATCAAAGTAAAGCGTGAGATGATCGAGTCCGGTAACAGGAGAAGCTGAGCCGACAAGCTGAATCGTGTCTCCGGAAGCCGGTGAATTGTTTGAACTCGTAATTTCTGCCGTATGGGAAACTTCTGGTGTGGTCGAGGTCGCGCTTGGGGCAGGCGCTGGTGTGATCGGCTGAGGTGCTGGAGCTGCTGTCTGGATGTGTTTATCTGCATTGATCGAAGCGGCCGCGGCTGTTACGGTTGCCGGAGAAAAATCTGCTGTGTTTATGATCGGAGTGCCTAATGCGTAATCAATAAAAAATGGATCCGGCAGATCGTGGACGAGATGGGCCCATTGATTACCATACAAAGATTGTGCCATGGCCTCTGTTTCGACCCAGCGCATGGTTCCATGTGCATCAATGGCGTAGACTTTCGGGTCGCTGACCACTTTTAGGAGAAACGTTCCCGGCCGGTACGTAACATTGCCTCCCAGCGGATATGAGGCGAGTTCCGTATCTGAAATGGTTTTTACCGTTGAAAAATCAGAATACCAGCTAAAGAAAGTCTTTTCCGTGGGAAAAACATAGCGCTTTCCATCTGCGCCGAGATAATAAATCGTTGAAAGCGAACCTTTGATCAAATCTCCGGAAGCGGCCTGTTGTGCCTGTGCGACAAAAGGCACAAGCATGGAAACGATCATGAGAAACGAAAAAATGCGTCGCATATGGTCAAAGTGTACCTCGCTTCAAAGCGCTTGTCATTTGCTTAAGATGGCTCATTGGATCTGATCCTTTGAATGGATCTACATAGAATCGCGTGGCGCCTTCCTGATTCAGCCTGGCGATATTTGAGACGCGAATGCCGCCATCAAACCCAATCCGCAAACCTGGCGCCATTTTTTTTAATTCTCCGATTTTTTTTACGGTCGAAGGAATAAGAGTTTGTCCGCTCCAGCCCGGGTGAACGCCAAGGATGAGCGCCTCATCAAGTTTATCAATGTAAGGAAGCAGGGCTCTAATATGCGTTCCCGGAGAGACGGCGAGACCAACTTCCAGATTTTGCTTTTTACAGATCGAGAGCAATCGCTCGTGGTTAACGGGAGCTTCTAAATGCCAGAGCACGCGTTTGATATTTTTTGGAAGCCATTTTTTTATCTCGGTTTCAGGATCCTGAATCATGAGGTGAAGGATTGCCTGAAGGGAAAAATCATGCAGGGAGAATTCTTCTGGGTCATGCCAGCTTGTATTTGCGACAAATGTCTGGTCCATAACATCGATTTGAACGGCTGGAATCTTTGCTTTATCTAAATAGGCAAGATGCTGAATCGCGAGATCGGCTTCGTTGGTCAAAAGCGTTGGAATAATTTCCGCTGACATATTAGCGGTCAAGCTGTTTCACGCGGCGGAGATGCCGAGCTTCTCGCGAGGGGGTTGCCTGAAGCCATGTATCAACCAATTTTTTTGCTTTTTCTGGTTTGGTGCTGCGGCCGCCTAAAATTAAAATATTGGCATGATTATGTTCGCGCGAAAGTTTCGCGTCTTCTTCATCGCGGATAACCACGGCGCGTACGCCTTTAATGCGGTTTGCCGCAATATCCATTCCAAGACCTGTTCCACAAATTAGAATTCCGAGTTTTTTTCCCTTGGCGATTTCCCGCGCAACCTGACGGGCAATCGGCGGATAATCATCGCCTTCTGCGAATTTTGGCGTTGCGTCAGTCACGGAATATCCGCGCAGGAGCAGTTCTTTTTTCAAATATTCTTTTAAGGAAAATCCGGCATGATCTGCGCCGATCAGGAGAGGGGACATAGGCTCATAGAATAGCACAAAATAACGGATGCGAGGATTGACCAAATTTCAGTTTCGTGCTAATTAGTTTTGCTGAACATTGAAACAAAATCGGTTGAGAACGGCACAGTACTCCGGTCGAATGACCGGATTAACGTGCCGTTCTTAATCAAAGGAAAATCCGCGGAGCGAAGGGTTCGTTCGCGTGCGATGGACCGACGGCAGAAGAAAGGCGGGGGAGCCGTGGCGGCAAACTTGCTCTCAATGAAGGGCGGAAGGTTTCTCGCGGTGATGAACAAACTAGGAGAGGCGCTTCCGGCTAAAGTTGGCGACGCGATTCTGGATGCAGATGATCGCGAAGACGCGTTAAAGGAGATCGTGGAAGCGATCAACGCTCTCCCGCGCTTTGCACTTGTACACGGAGTCTACACGCGGCGCGGGGATCTGTTCGAGAACTTTATCGAGCGTTGTAAGGAGAAGGGTATCGATCTCGCGCGGTTCTCATGGTTGGGATTCCCTGCCGCCATCCCGCATTTCGACCCGAACGATCCCGAAACCGTGGTTGTGCTCGATGCAACGCTCGGTACGCTCCGGGAGACGTTCGAGTTTGCGTGGCAGTGGGCGAAGGACGGGCAGGAGGACTCAGGGCGTTCCAACCGGATGATCTCGCCTGCGAAGATTCGGCTTCTCTCCGACGAGCGTCCGGATGATGCGGAGGGCGATGGGCCGGACTTCACGCCATGGACGCTTTCGTGGCGGCGTATCAAGCTCGACACGAACGTCGGCAGACGCCCCTTCGACGTCCGTGACCCGAAGTCCCCTGGTTGTGCCCTGCTCTTCATGGCGGCCGAGCACCCCAAGCGGATCAAGGCCATGGACCGCAAGAAGCGCTTAGGTTTTTGGCTTCCCGGTCTGTGGTGCATGGCTCCGGATGATCGCGTGTGGCGGAGCGTGCCGTACGTCGACTTCAGCTTCAATTGCCATGGGTTGTGGCTCGACTCAGACGCGGGCTGCTGTTCCCGTGATGACCTCGCCATCCCGTCCTTCCGGGAGTAGCTCCTAGTTGGTTCTCAGAACGTGAATTTATAATTTTTTTCCTTGCTGACCGTCGGTGCCTCGCTTGTGCCGGCGGTTGTTTTATTTCTTGACCTTTTCCAATTTTTTCCGCATGCTTAGGACATTATGTCAGATGAAAAAGAGCCGCAGGAGCGTGAACCGCTTTTTCCAAAAATGGAGGAAGAAATCAGTGCCTATTGGAAAAAACATCATATTTTCGAGCGATCTATTGAAGAACGCCCGGAAAAAAAGACGTTTGTTTTTTATGATGGCCCGCCATTTGCAACCGGTCTTCCGCATTACGGTCATCTGCTTCAATCCGCTATCAAGGATGCCGTCCCGCGCTATTGGACCATGAAAGGATATCGCGTGCCGCGGCGCTGGGGATGGGATTGTCACGGACTTCCTGTGGAAAATTTGATTGAAAAAGAATTAAAGCTTGGTTCCAAAAAGGAGATTGAGGCGTACGGGATCGATAAGTTTAACAACGCGTGCCGGCTTTCTGTGATGCAGTACGAGGCTGAGTGGGGCCGCTATATTGATCGAATCGGGCGCTGGGTTGATTTTGAGAATTCCTACAAGACGATGGATAACGATTATATCGAATCTGTCTGGTGGGTATTTGGAGAACTCTATAAACAGGCGCTTGTCTATAAGGGACGCCGGGTATCGCTTTATTGTCCGCGATGTTCAACGCCGCTCTCGAATTTCGAGATCGCGATGGGCAATTCCTATATTGATAAAGATGATCCGGCGATTTATATAAAATTTCCGGTAAAAGGAAAAGAGAAAACCTATTTTTTGGCGTGGACGACAACGCCTTGGACCTTGCCTGGAAATACCGCGCTTACGGTTCACCCGGAACTGATGTATGTGGCGGCGAAAATTCATGAAACCGGTGAAACGCTCATTTTTGCCGAGTCGCGGCAATCGGAAATTTTGAAGCAATATTATCCCTTGCCGTCATCTGGGGTTGGGTTTGAGATTGTTCAACGCTGGACGGGAAATGAACTGGTCGGTATGCGCTATGAGCCATTGTATGTCTTTGAACCGGTTACGGGTGACGGCTTTCGCGTTGTGGCAGGAGAACACGTGAGCAAAGATGATGGGACTGGAATCGTACATACCGCGCCGGCATTCGGCGAAGAAGATTTTGCCATGGGGAATCAGTATAAATTGCCGCTTATTGATATGGTGGATGAGGAAGGGAAACTGAATGCTTCATGCGGATTATTCGCCGGGCTCAAGACTCAGGAGGCGAATCGTCCGATTATTGATGATCTGCAGGCGCGCGGTTTGCTGTACCGGGAGGAGACGATCACGCATAGCGTTCCCGTTTGCTGGCGCTGTCACACGCTTCTTTTGTACAAAGCTCAGCCTGCCTGGTTTGTGGATGTGACAAAATTAAAACCAAAGATGCTAAAGACGGCCGAGAAGATCAATTGGCGGCCGGAGCATTTGAAAGAAGGAAGATTTGGAAAAGGATTGCTGACGGCGCCGGATTGGAATATCTCGCGCACACGTTATTGGGGATCGCCGCTCCCGGTGTGGGAATGCGCGGCATGTTATACACGGACCGTGATTCATTCGGCGGCAGAATTGAAAAAGCTGGCCAAAAAAGAAACCTTGCCTGAACCGTTTGATCTGCATCGACCATTTATCGATCAGGTTTTGATTCCCTGCGCCTGTGGAAAAGATCAGCACCGGGTTCCAGAGGTGTTTGACTGCTGGTTTGAATCCGGAAGTATGCCGGTCGCGAGTTTCCATTATCCATTCCAGAATAAAAAATCCTTCGATGATCATTTTCCGGCGGATTTTATCGGCGAAGCGCAGGATCAAACGCGCGGCTGGTTTTATACGCTTCACGTGATCGCGTCTGCACTGTTTAAAAAACCGGCGGCGAAAAATGTGATTGTGACCGGCATGATTTTAGCGGAAGACGGAAAGAAAATGTCGAAAAGTCTAAAAAATTATCCTGACCCGTGGGAAGTGCTGACGCGCTACGGCGGTGATGCACTGCGGTATTATCTGCTTTCATCGCCGGTCATTGATGCGGATTCGCTGAATTTTTCAGAGCGTGATTTGCAGAACGTGGTGCGCGGGTTTCTGAATACGCTTTGGAATGTAAAGGCATTTTACGCCACGTACGCTCAGGAAGAGGTAAAACCGTCAAAACCGCGGAGCGCGCATATTCTCGATCGCTGGATTGCGGCGCGGTTTATGCATCTCCTCCGTGAGGTAACGAAGAATCTAGATCAGTACGAACTCGCAAAAGCCGCCAGACCATTACGCGATTTCGTCGACGATGTCTCAACCTGGTGGTTGCGGCGTTCGCGCGATCGGCTCAAATCGGATAATGAATTTGAACGGAATGACGCGCTCAAAACACTTCGGGAAATTTTGGAGGAACTGGCGAAAACGATGGCGCCGTTTATGCCGTTCATTGCCGAAAAGATTTATTTGGATATTGGGGGAGCAAAAGCTTCGGTGCATTTAGAAAAATGGCCGGAGATAAATGATCGATTGATCGACGATCATCTTCTTCAGGATATGATGTGGGTGCGTTTGGTCTGCTCAAAAGGGCATGAGGAACGTGTGAAATCAAAAATGCCGGTTCGCCAAGCGCTCGCATCAGTCAAAATTTCTTTGAAAGATCCTAAGGAAGTTCAGCGTCTGCAGAAACAGCCGGATCTCTTAGGATTGATTCGTGAAGAATTGAATGTGGAATCGGTCATTTTGGAATCAAAACTTGACCTTGAGGAACCATGGGCTGTTTCGCTTGATACGGATCTTACGCCGGAATTGCGAGAAAAAGGATGGCGCCGAGAATTTGTCCGGCAGGTGATGAATTTGCGTAAGGAAGCTGGGCTTGCTCCTCAGGATCGTGTGCACGTCTTTTATCAAGCTCCTGAAGAAATCACGCAAGCGATTGCGCGCGGTTTAGATGAAATGAAGAAAGATTTGCGTACGGACGAACTCGTGTTCGTTGAACAAGCGCCGCAAGCCGCAAAAGCCTCCTCTGTCGCAAAAGTGAATGGTCGACCTCTGCAGATTTGGTTTGTTTAATGCACGGCGATCTAGAAATGGAAAAATAATCCGCAGTATGAAATCTAAGACCGTTCTGGTGACCGGCGGCGCCGGTTTCATTGGCTCGCATTTGTGCCGACGATTGGTTCAGGATGGTCATACGGTCATTTCATTGGATGCGTACTTTACTGGTTCGGAAGAAAATCATGTGCCGGGCGTCCAATATCGTCGTGGCCATACGCGTAACGTGGCAGAACATGTTCCAGAAACACCAGACATTGTTTTTCACCTTGGCGAATACTCACGCGTAGAGAAAAGTTTTGAGGATCCGATCGAATTGGTTTGGGATCTGAATGTGGCCGGAACTTTTTCCGTCCTGGAATTTTGCCGCCAGAAAAAAGCAAAATTGATCTACGCTGGTTCCAGCACAAAATTTGCGGATGGGGGTGATGGGAGAAATCAAAGTCCGTACGCATGGACAAAGGCGATGAATTCGGAATTGGTGTGTAATTATGGGACGTGGTTTGGGTTGAAGTACGCCATCGCGTATTTTTATAATGTTTATGGCGAAGGCGAAATCAGCACCGGTCCGTATTCGACCGTGATCGGGATTTTTAAACAAGAATATAGGCGCGGATTGCCGCTCACGATTGTTTCACCTGGTACGCAAACGCGATGTTTTACGCACGTGTCCGATATTGTGGAGGGGTTGGTGACTATTGCCGAGCAGGGAGAAGGAGATGGATTTGAGATCGGAAATCCGCGTGCTTATTCTATTTTAGAAGTTGCAAAACTTTTCGGGTCAGAAATCATAATGCTGCCGGAACGCAAAGGTAATCGCCAACTCTCCATGGTTGATCCAGTAAAATTACGGTCCTTGGGTTGGGAACCAAAAGTCTTGTTGGAAGATCACATTCGGTTATTCAAGGAATCCGGTAGACGGGGGCTAACGAGAGAAAAACGCATTTTGGTATTCAGTACCACATTTTATCCAGCTGAAGGTCCGGCGGAAATGGCATTGCGTAAAGTCATGACGGAAATGAAAGACGTTCACTTTGATGTGATAACAACGATACCTGATTCATCTGCAAATCAGGCCTCTATCGATCTGCCGAATGTTACCATTCATCGCATTGGAAAGGGGAGCGTGCGTGATAAGTATCGGTTGATGATCGACGGGTATAAAAAAGCAAAGGAACTGACGCAAGCTCATAATTATGTATTTGTTTGGTCGGTGATGGCGAGTTATGCGGCTGTTGCGGCCGTGCGATTCCGTCGAGAACAGAGCATTCCTTTATTGATGACACTCGCTGATCAGCGGCTGAATAATTTGCCGATCTGGCTGCAGTTTGTTATCCGTTTTCTTTTGAAAAATGCAGATCAAGTCTCCGCTTCATCGGTGCAACAGGAGCGCGGCGTTTCGCGTATAGATCCGGCGATCCGCCTCACGCAATCCAATCGTACAGGCGATGCATTTGCCAATCAGATTCGATTTCTTTATAACGCCGTATTAAAAACAGGCTGAATAGACTTACGTGGCCACATAAAATCTTCGCTATGCTCCAGATCATGTGTCTACGTAAAAACAGCGGCTGATTGCCGCTGTTTTACATGGTGCGCCAGATTGGATGGAGTATGAACTTGGTTCTTGAGACATGGCTGAATAAAAAAGCGCGCCCCGACCGAAGCCAAGGCGGCTTTGTGTTGAGGCGGGAAGTGTCCTTTCAGACCTTAACCGAGAGTTTTTTCTGGAGGGTTTTAAGCTGCTTCCGTTCCTTGTCTGTTCTGGCCATACGCGAGGCTTCCGCGAGCATCTGGTTTCTTACTTCGCTCGGGCATCCATATGTGCTGGCTACAAACAGGGTTTGCGGAAAGTTACGTTCGAGGTGCGCCATCTTCCGGAGCGCTTCCACGACGAGCGGATTCGGTTCTTGGGGCTTCTCGTTGAGTCGCTCAAGGCAGAAGCATCTCCACGCTTCGAACTCCAGCGGTTTGCCGATGATCCGAACAAAGAGGCGTTCGCAGAGCTCCTCCATGAACCGTTGATGTTCTTGATTGAAGAGCTCCGGGAACCGCCGTCGGCGAAGCTCGATCAGGATCATCCAGAGAAGGTTACACTGCTGGTCTCTCGCATCAGCACTCTCGAACAATCTACGCAGGATCTCGGGGAGTTCATCCGATTCCCAGCGCAAGAGAATCCTGAGTTGATCGAAGGTGCGCGCTTGCACATGTGAACGCTCTCTTGCATATGCTTCGATCTCTTGCGAGAGCGGACGGTTGAGCCCCGCAACCCCAGTGAGCTGCCGCCAAAAGGCAAAATTTATGTAATTGCTTTTCAAGAGTCGGTTGGCAGCGACTTCGACAATCTTGCAACGCTTGTCAGCGCCCCTGTAGATTTCGAGCCAGCGTTCCATGGAGAACGTGTCGAGGAATTCCTGCGGTAGAACGTTCTCAAAAATCCAGATCGCTGTCAGGAACGAGGTCTTGGCGGCGACCTCTTCGAAATCTTCTTTGGAAAAGTGCATGAAGTTACCTCCAGGCTAGGAGTTCGTCGTCATGACCATCTCCACGCTCAATCCTTATCGGAGAGAACTGAGCGTGAAGATGATTATGTGAAAAACTCGCGGAGGTGATGAAAAGAAGTTGCAAATTTACGCAATAAAATCAATGCTGTCAATGGTTCGATCTCAATCACGATGTCAGCCAAAATCGCTTCACTTCTGATTTTACGTCGCTCAAAACACCAGCAAAAACGAAAAACTCACCCTGTTCTTGGTGAGTTCTTCATGGTGCATCGGGTGGGGATCGAACCCACGACCTTGGGCTTAAGAGGCCCCTGCTCTACCAACTGAGCTACCGATGCGTATTTAATTTATTTCGTGGAATTTCAAAAGCGCGGCTATCATACGTGCCGTTTTATGGCTTGTCAATGTTAAAAATCTCAAAATTTAAAATCAAAAAACACTCTGTACGAGTGCTTTTTGATTTCCTTTGGATTAGGAATGGATATTGTCGCTTGGCGTAATCGCCGAAATAGCAGATCGAATGTAATCAGACGCGACTTGGATATCATTTCCAAAGCGGTAATTCATGAAGAACGCATCCGAAATATCATCTACAGAGGTTTTGTTCCAACTGGATCCGTATAACTGAGCGGCAACGGCAGACGTTTTGACCCATCGAAGCGTCCCGCCTGCATCAACCGCGTACACCTTTGGATCAGTAGTGAATTTGACGAGGCGTACACCAGGTTTATAGGTGATATTTGCGCCAAGCGTCAGACTTGCCATGGCTTGTGCGGAGACCACTTTTATACCGCCAAAATCTTTATACCAGGAAAAATAGACTTTTTCATTCGGGAATGCGTGTCGTTTTCCATCTGAACCGAGATAATACACGGCCGAGTCGATTTGTGTTTTTGGATCGCCGTCATCTGGAAGTTTAACTAAGCTGTTAACTGCCAGGCCAAGGGCTGTAAAATTCGCCGTTGGATTGACCGTGGTCGTCACGCTTGAACCGCCGCCAGAATACGATCCGCCGCCACCGGAATATCCGCCTCCGCCGCCCGATGACCCGCCGGTGTTTCCTGAGTTGGTGGATCCGGCTTTGAAAGTCATGGCCATGGTCGTGGATGTTGAATCTGATGGATCTAGTGCATCGACATACGTTAATGTTCCGACGCTGTTCTCAAGAATTTCGAGGGTTCCGTTCTGATCTGTATGATCGTTGGAA
>DASTLG010000030.1:0-2228 GCA_035715245.1 Patescibacteria group bacterium | reverse complement strand
CGCGCCGGCAGAAAACGCTTGCGGTTGTTCTGGAAAATGTGGATGATCCGCATAATATTGGAGCGATTTTGCGATCCTGCGATGCGTTCGGCGTCCAAGACGTGCATCTTCTTTATACAAAAAAACACCCGCCGTCTATTTCCAGAATTCGATCGGAATCTGCCGCATCTGTTGGATCAGCAAAATGGCTCAGACTTACACGCTGGAATTCTACGGAAAAATTGATTCGAGAATTAAAGCGAAAAAAATGGAAAATCGCTGTAACAGATCTTTCGCACAAGGGAATAGATCTTATAAAAGCTGATTTTTCTCAATCGGTCGCCGTTGTGATCGGAAACGAACACGGAGGAATTTCAAAAGAGTTAGCCAAGGCCGCTGATATGAATATTCGCATCCCAATGATCGGATTTGTACAGAGTTTTAACGTTTCCGTTGCCGCCGCGATTATTCTCTACGAAATATTTCGACAGCGCGAGAAGGCCGGATTTGAAAAAAGCGCGTATAGCCCCGCAGAACAAAAAGCGATCCTAAAATCCTGGAGCTGAATTTTAAGCGCTGGCCGCGCGAAGAATCGTTCGAATCTGATCCATGATTTTTTTTGTTCCTTGAACCAGATTATCGATCGGAACGATGCAGGAAGCGCGCTCTTGAGATCCCGACCCGCTAAATGGACGCACTAAATCCAAAGCTGATAGAGGCGGCTGAGTAAAAATCATCACTGTGAGTTCATCTGGTTTTTGTTGAACCATGAATACGGAAACGCGCGCCTCAGGCGCAAAACTTACAAGTTCGTCGACAGCGCCCGCGAGCGTTTCTGTACTTGTGTTGGACTCTATCAGATCGTTCTGTGTCAAAGTTGTCCAAACCAGACCAAGCGTTTCATCCTGATTAAGACGCGATAGGGCGCGACCCCAGAGTCTGAGCGTAGAAATACTGCGTGTGCGCCAGAGTCCCTGTGTAATTTTTTCCCGATCCGCGCCAAGCGAGACAAGATCCGCCGCCGCAAGCAGGGTTCGCGGAGAAATGCGGTTTGTTCGGAATCCTTTTGTTTCGGCGAGGATGCCGGAAAGGAGAGACGTTGCAAGCGATTCGTCGATCATGGCTTTATTCCAGGACGCGAGCCAATGGTAAAGAACTTCCGTTGTCGAAGACGCGTTCAAATCAACCAAATTCAGTTGTCCCCAAAATTCATTTGTTGCATGGTGATCGATATTGATGGCTGTTGCCCGATAAAGGAAATCAGCATATCGCCGGACGCCGTCGCCGAGAACGTGAACGTCTGGGCAGTCGAGTGCGATGACAAGATCATACCGGTCTTCGCCGGGTGAAAACGTCACATCTGATGGCGACCATTCTCCCTGTTTCGGAATCAGGGTGATTTCCAATTTGTTGTTTCGGACATCGTACATGAGCTCGGAAAGGGGGACTTGTTCCACATTTACGGAAAGATGAAATGTCCGCATCGGTCCAAGCTCAGCTTGAACGGGCACGGTTGGCAAAAAAGATGGATACTGTTTTGGATCCCACTGTGGCAAAACGAGGTCAAAGGTCTTATTCAATTTTTGGAGCAATAAACCAAGGCCGACAACGGATGAAATCGTGTCGGTCGACGGATTTTCTTTTCCGAGGACTAAAATGGATTTAGCCCGGCTGATAAGCTCGATTGCTTGTTGTTCAGGAGGTAGTGCCATGGGAACAAAATGCCTTTCTTTCTCTCCTCGTCTGATTCCAGGCTTACCGCAAGCACCGAGCAAGTGGAAGGGGTTAAATTACCGGACGGCTGAAGCTGTGTCAAGAGTTACATTTTTCGTTCGGCTTGACCTTTAAACGGCTTATTCGGGCGTCTGGTTTTTTAGAGGCCCAGATTTTTGAAATTTCCCGCTTAGTGCTATATTCTCTCGATTGAGCATTATGACAAAATTTGCCGATCTGCCAAAAGCTTACGACGCTTCCGCGGT
This sequence comes from Patescibacteria group bacterium, assembly GCA_035715245.1. Taxonomy (GTDB): domain Bacteria; phylum Patescibacteriota; class Patescibacteriia; order 2-12-FULL-60-25; family 2-12-FULL-60-25; genus VGLT01. Next base: position 270 of record DASTLG010000030.1, on the reverse strand, counting down.
CGAGGATGGAATTTATAAAGATTGGGAGCAATCAGGGGCATTTAATCCAGACCGGCTTCCAGATCGCAATCAAAAAGGCGAACCGTATTGCATCGTCATGCCGCCGCCAAATCGGACGGGAATTCTCCACATGGGGCACGCGGTGATGCTTGCTATTCAAGATTTATTGATTCGGTTTCATCGAATGCGCGGAAAAAAGACGCTTTGGATTCCGGGGACAGACCATGCGGCCATTTCTACGCAGGTGAAAGTTGAACAGATTCTCGTGAA
>DASTLG010000029.1:0-4552 GCA_035715245.1 Patescibacteria group bacterium | reverse complement strand
TTAAATGCCATTAATTCTTCCAATGATCCGCCGCCTCGCGTCATGACCACGGCGTCATAGAGACGACCTGAGTCATGCATTTTCCCCGCGGCTCCAATCGCGCGCACAATCGATTCAGGAGCCGCATCTCCTTGGACGATCACATGGTACACATCAATTTCTACTCCATTCCAGCGCTCATTCACAATCCGAAGGAAATCTCCGTAGGCCGCGCTTTCCCGTGAAGCGATCAAAGCGATGCGTGCCGGAAAGACCGGTAAAGGACGTTTCCGTGAAGGATCGAATAAGCCCTCAGCTTCAAATTTTTGCCGCAAAATGGCGAGAGCTTTCCGAAGCGTTCCCTCACCATTCAATTCAACGCGTTCGGCATTGAAAGAAAATTTCCCATATTTCGGATAAATCCGCGGAACGCCGAACACGCGCACACGCATGCCGTCCTCAAGCGGAACCTGCACTTTCCAAACCGGCATAAAAATATTCACAAGCGCTTCGGCATCTTTCAAATCAAAACTCGCCCACTGGTTTTGCGATACTCGATACCCGCTCACCTCCCCTTCGATCGCCACATCATGCGGATCCCAAATCGCCTTGAACGTTTCATTCAGGTAATTCACGAATTCAGGAACCGTCATGATCTGCATGCAAAAAGACTAGCACTGGATGAACAAAAGAGGAATGCGTATACTGATAACAGTTTTATGTCAGAAAAAAGGTCATTCCCGCCGGCCGACATTCCAAAAAAGCCCGGCCGCGCTTCACGCGCCATCCCCCTCGGAAGCGCTCTCGCCTTAGGACAAGCGGCCTGCAACGATAAGGCGTCTTCCCAAACAGAACCTGCAGCCACCAAACCAAAAAATTCAGATCAACCCGTCCAGCCCTGGTCGTTCTCCAATCCTGATTTTTTCAAAACATTTCCTAACGGAGCATTTTCGGAAGAGGAAAAACAGCGGCGCACAGAACGTCTTCCGCATGGAGAAACAGTCTTCCATGACATCGGCCTCACGTTTTATCGCGTTGAGCGAGGCGACACCCGTGCAAAAATCACCCAAAAACTCGCCCAGTATCCAGACTATCAATATCTCCTCGGGCAAACGGAAAAATTAAAATCTTTTAATATTCCAGATGCTTCCTTGAGAGAAGGGATGAATATTCCGATTCCCATTCCAAATCACGATCGAGAGCTTCCGGATTCCTTGTTCGCGACATTTGCCGACGCCGCTATTGAAGACCTGTTAGGACATCCGGACTATGGCCCATTCGTGCGTGCCATTATCCAAAAATGCGGAAAGAAAGAGCTTGTCGCCGCCATGGTCGCGATTGCAAAACAGGAATCCGGAGGACAGCCGCTCGGCCAATTTGAATTGCATCGTTGGGAACCGCGCTACAAGGTCTTTTCTTTTTCGCTATTCCATATTCTCATGACAGATCACGGATTGCTCGCGCGAAAGAAACTCAATCTGACAGAAGGCCAGCTTTATCATCCGAAAAATGCGGCGAAATTGTTTTTGGGATTTTTGATCGAGAAAACACGAAGCCATGCCGCCTGGCTGCAATCTCAGCACGCGCATAACCGGCACATAAACGAGACGGCGGCAGAACCAAAAGATTTCTTCCCACTTGTTGATCACCACCTGATTTCCTTCACGCGATTTTACAATGGGTCTGCGTGGCACAGAATCAACCCGCGTTATCCATCAAATTTGGAGCGATATCACCAACAGGCCTGGCAGATGCTAAACCCCGGCACTCCGCTTCCGCAGATCAAATCCAATGAGCAACCAAAGGTCGCGCGCGCACCATCCATACTCCACACGCCTCATGTTCATCCGCATATCCGTTATCACCAAAAAGGACATCGCGGCGGAAAAAGGCATTAAACCCACCGATCGCTTGCCTCAATCAGCGGCTTTTGTTATTCTTCGACCGCGTTTTCCACGCTTGCCGCTTTTCACTCTCGCCGAGGTAGCTCAGTGGTAGAGCGAAGGACTGAAAATCCTTGCGTCGCCAGTTCGATCCTGGCCCTCGGCACCAGAACATAAACACCCAGCATAGCCTGGGTGTTTATGTATGAAGTCCAGTCATTTTTTCATATCAAAAAACCCTGGCCAAGAAGAGCCGGGGCGTTTATTTACTGAGTATCTTCGAAATAATAGCACTGGATCGAATTTTCCTCTCTGATCCGTTTGATCTTCCCGATGAGCGCCTCCTGATCGGCATACGAATGAGGTTGGGCTTTTACGGTTTCAAGCTCGCGGCTCAACTGACGAAGCCGCTCCAGTCTTTCCGTGAACCATTGCTCTGAGTGCTGCGCGCACATATGCTGGAGAGAAGCGATTCCCTCTACACTCGATTGGTACGAGTCAACCACGTCTCTGAATACGGGATGCGAAGTCGCGGTATTCAGCTCATCAAAATGCTTGAGCAACTCATTCCAAACCCGAACCCTCGCCTCTTTTCTGACTCGGGCCCGCTCTTCGGCCTGAACAGCCTCCAATCTCTTCTGCTCGTTGAGCTCCCACACCTTGTTCCGGAAGGGAACGTAAAGTTGGTCGTAATGGTAGGCCCAACGGCTGCCCAAGCAGGCGCACGCCAGGACCACACAGAACATGACAGGACGTTTCGCCGACTCCCATCGGGAAGGCATGGTCTGCGTGACCGTCCCCTTTCGATAGGGAGAGCCGTCGTTCGAAACGGGATATTTTCTTTCGCGTGGACCGAAGAAGTACGCCTTCCAGCCGGCCATGGTTTCCTCCGTCTTTTTCAAAGAACGCCATTATTTAATTCAAATTTTCAAAAAAATGTCAACCGCGTGCTGTATAAGTTAAAAACTCCTCATCCGAGGGAATTCGAGAAAAGGACCTGAAAAATCCGAGACGCTCAAAGAAATTCACCAAATTCACAAATCTTAAAAAAGGCCGGTGGAGGCATTCGGCTCAAGTTAATGGACCGTGCCACGAACGTCAGTTCTTGGCCCCACCTCTTAGACGCAACCGATCTTTAAGCCAAAGCTCTTGGATGGTTGTGAAAGGCAGACGATCGCAGAAGTCATCGCTGCTCCGCCACGGCGGATACCCACGTCCCGACTTCATGAGCTGAATGTTAGCCCGAATCCTCCATCGACCTTACTTTTGAGCATGCAGGGCAAACCCAAAGAAGTCAATGCGGTGAATTATGGCTGATTTCTCAATTTACGGATTGACATTGCCGCGTGCATTCCGTAACGTAAAAGCCGCTCTTTTCACCAGGGGTGCCGCAATGCCGGAATTGGCAAAAAGAAAATCAGGTTTCGATCCAAAACCCGAAGGACACGATCCAGGACCCGAAGAACAAATCGTGGCCCGGGTGCTCGCAAATATCGAAAACCATCGTCCGTTTGTGGTCGGACTCCAAAACCGGGAACTGCGACCCTGGAAGGTTGCTTCCCTGGTTCAAGCGAGACTTCCGACGGACACCGTGATTGGCGGAGAGCCGGTCAATCTGCGCGAATCTACGGTTTGCGTACATTCCCTAGAAGGGCTTCGCGATGCGTACTGCACCGAAGGCGTGCGGATCGTCCTCATCGAGAACGGTCTGGAACTGCTCGAGCGATTTCTCGGGTGGTTTCTCGAGGATCGAAATTTTTGCCGCGTGCTTGTGGTTTTTCTCGTGTCCGGACGAAATGTGGAATATCTCCTTAACAAACGGTATCCACCGCACATCCTTGAAAGCTACGGGTGCCTGTTTGATCCGGTGCTCTATATCTGACGGTCTTTTCCCTCGATCCCATCGAGGGATTTATTTTTTCAGTAAGAGCGAAATGATCCACGCCGCGCTTGCAAGGGTCATCACCGCAAACGCCAGCCAGCCGAAAATTTTTGCCTTTGCGCGCGTCCGATACTCGCCCATGAGCGCGTGATCACCGGCCAAACGCATAATAATAAAGATGAGCGGGGCGGCGATCACGGCATTTATAACCGCGGCATAAATGAGCGCGCGTACGGGGGAAATCCCAAGCAGATTCATCAATGCCCCGATCGCGGTCGAGATGATTATAATAAAATAAAATAATTTGGCCTCATGCCATTTTTTTGAAAGGCCTTCAGAGAATCCGAATAATTCGGAAAGCGCATATGCCGCTGTGCTGGAAAAAATCGGAACCGCAAGAAGACCAGTCCCAATAATGCCAAGCATGAATAGCGCAGAAGCAAACGGGCCGGCCAATGGACGCAGAACACGAGCCGCTTCGTCCGCAGACGCGATTTCAACAGAACCGCCGTGCGCGAAGATCACGGCCGCCGCGGCCAGAATAATAAACCAGGAAATAAGATTCGAAAAAATCATGCCGGCAGAAACATCTAAACGCATGCATTTAATTTTTGATGCAAGCGAGGAGCCGCATTCTCGATAGAGTCCAAGGTCATGTATATCTGCCTCCTCTACCTCCTGATTCGCTTGCCAAAAGAAGAGATAGGGCGAAATCGTGGTTCCGAGCAAAGCGACAAAAATCATCAAATAATCCGAGGTGAAACCGAGATGAGGAACAACGGTTGAGATCGCCGCGGCTTTCCAATCA
>DASTLG010000028.1:0-2437 GCA_035715245.1 Patescibacteria group bacterium | reverse complement strand
GTTTTTGGCGCAAAAACTGCAGATTCTCATGCGCCTCTCGCACGGCGCGCCGCTTAGATCGGAAAATTTCATCAGCAGATGTTTTTGCCACGTGTAAAAATTCCCAATCCATGGAAAGCAACGAGCGGCCGCCTGACATATAGCGTCTAGTTTAGCACAAAAAACCGTTCTCTTTATTCTTTCGATGGAAATTATACGAGACGCGCTCTTTTAAAAAATGCTATGATATCGATCATATGCCCCACGCGGCGCCTTTTGATCTCGTTGCCATCGGCGACTCCACTCTCGATGTTTTTCTTCACATGCATGAAGCAACCCTCGAATGTCAACTGCACCGCGAACGCTGTCTCCTCTGTCTCGAGTACGCCAACAAAATTCCGGTCGAATCCATGGTAAAGGTTCCAGGCGCCGGCAGTGCGTCGAATATTGCTGTCGGAGCGGCGAAACTTGGTATGCGCGCCGCGATCGTAAGCGTCCTCGGAAATGACGAGGTCGGAAAGGAAATTTTAGCGCGCTGGAAACGAGCAGGAGTTTCTGACACCTACGTTCAATTCGACGCCAAACATGAAACAAATTATTCAACGGTTCTTGATTTTCAGGGAGAACGCACCATCCTAAGCTACAATTTGCCGCGTATCTATCGCCTTCCGACGCTGGATGGAGCTCAATGGATTTTTTACGCTTCGCTTGGTCCAAAGCATGAACGACTTGAAAAACAACTGCTCCGGCATTTGCACAAGCATCCGGCTCAGAAACTCGCGTTCAACCCAGGCGTCCAGCAGCTCGAACGGAATTTGAGCGGACTTAAACCAGTGATTGCGCGATCCAACCTCTTCATCGTGAACAAAGAAGAAGCCGAACGCCTTCTCCAGGACGGCGACCGGCCTATGGCCAATCTCCTCATGAGTTTTGTTCACCTTGGCGCTAAAATTGTTGTCATTACCGATGGGCCAAAAGGATCCTATGCGACGGACGGAAAAGAAATCTGGTCTCTGCCGATTTTTCCAGGGCGCGAAATTGAACGAACTGGTGCCGGCGATGCGTTTGCCGTCGCGTTTCTTCACGAGCTGTTCCGCGGACATCCTATTCCAGAAGCGATGCGCGCCGGAACCGCGAGCGCCTGGAGCGTGATCCAAAAAATCGGTCCACAATCCGGTCTGCTTGACCCGCGCGGACTTCGGAACGTTCTGCAAAAATTCAAACGCATTCAGCCGAAAAAAATGACTTTTTAATATGCTCGTTTCCTCAAAAAATATTTTGACTAAAGCGCGCCGCGCGCATTATGCCGTTCCCGCATTCAACATCAATAACCTGGAGATTCTTAAGTCTGTGATGCATGCGGCTACAGAGCTCAAGTCGCCGGTAATCGTTCAGACCAGCGAAGGCGCCATTGAATATGCCGGCATGAAATATTTGATTGCCATGGTCCGTGCCGCCGCAGACGCGCCTATTCCAATCGCTCTGCATCTCGATCACGGGAAAAACATGGATGTAATCAAACAAGCGATTCGAGACGGATATACCAGCGTCATGATGGATGGTTCTTCATTGCCGTACGAGGAAAATGTTTCCAAAACAAAGGAAATCGTGAAGAATGCGCATGCGAAACACATTTCCGTGGAAGCCGAGATTGGCGTGCTCTCGGGAATAGAAGACTTGGTCAGCGTCAAAAAACGCGATGCGATTTTAACTAATCCCGAGCAAGCTCTCGCCTTTAGCCGAGCAACCGGCTGCGATGCATTAGCCGTCGCCATTGGAACATCTCACGGCGCCTATAAATTTTCCGGCAAAACACATTTAGACATCGAACGGCTGAAACGGATCGCCGCCCTTGTCGATCTTCCGCTTGTCCTTCACGGAGCATCTGGCGTGCTGGAAGATGTGGTGAAACTCGCTGAGCATTTTGGCGCAAAGCTCGGAAAAGCGCGCGGAGTGCTGGATGCTGATATCAAGGAAGCAATTAAATACGGCGTGGCAAAAATCAATATTGATACGGATCTTCGCCTTGCATTTACCGCTGGAATTCATGAAGCCGCGCACGATCTTCCAAAGGTCATTGACCCGCGAAAGTTGCTCCTGCCAGCTATGCAATTGATGGCAGAGGTCGCAAAACGGAAGATCACACTCTTTAAGAGCGCGGGACGAGCCTAGAATATGAAAAAATCAGACGTCATCGGCTGGCTCGGTTCTGTATTCGTGCTCGGTGCCTATGCACTTTTGAATTTTGGCGTTCTCTCGTCTCATTCAGCATGGTATTTTCTGCTGAATATTGCCGGCAGTCTTGCCATTGTCATCGTGAGTTTACGGCACAAAGATTATCCGCCGGCATTTTTAAATACGGCCTGGATCGCGATCACCATCGGTTCCATCCTGATCACCCTTTTCTTGAAATCCAACATAGGAAAATGATCTATGCCGCACAAAAATCCCGAACCAC
>DASTLG010000027.1:0-2610 GCA_035715245.1 Patescibacteria group bacterium | reverse complement strand
CGAGGCGAACGAAGAACAGCTCCTGGAATATCGTGAACCTGTAGGGTCGACTTAAACGCTTCCCAAAAAGCAGGGTTATCGAATACGCGCGTATGGATGTTGTTTCGTAATCCCGCGGATGCCTCCTGGTTCACGATTCCGGTCGAGGCCAGATGTCTTAACACACCCTGAATCAACGTGTCGTTCGCATAGGACTGGTTTCCATTCTCATAATACGGTTTGTTCCTCGTATCCGCCAAGATCCAGCAACCGGGTAATTCTGTCAGTTTCAATCCTTGGAGTTTAGGATTGTTCCTATTTTCAGGCAGATTTTGGATACTGTTCGCTTCATCAAAAAATTCAATACCGTATTGTTGTCCAGGTGTGTATCTTTTTCCTGGTTTATGCAGCCAGCCAGGAAAATTCTTATCTTCTGTCATATCAACCTTTGGCCAAAATTCAAGTTTGAAACCCAGAGATTCCCAGATGGCTATTTTTTCCGGTGTGACACCTTTTGGTATATGAGGGACATCGATTGCCATCCCGAAAAATTTTTGCAAACGGGCTCGCTCTTCCGTGTAAAGTTCTCCAAAGACCCGCTCTTCTTTTATGGCTTTATCATCAGCCTCGACAATATCTCCCCAATTCTCTGCTGGATGAGTTTGAGCTTTTTTGATAACTGTTCCTGATTTTCTCCTGAGAACCGTATTGATAAATTCATCGGTATTCGGATCCAATTTTTTTTCGTGGAATGGATTTTCTCTTTGATGAAACCGAGGCATAGCTAGATTTTCATCTCCTCTTCTATTTCCATCAACCGGTTGTATTTTTCCACGCGTTCTGAACGCGAAAGCGAACCAGTCTTGATGTACTCAGACCCGCAGGCAACTGCAAGATCCGCAATCGTCGTATCCGACGTTTCACCGGAACGATGCGAAATCGAGGTCGCAAATCCGTTCTCATGCGCCATTACGATCGCATCCACGGTTTCGGAAAGCGAACCAATCTGATTGAATTTGATCAAGATGGCCGTTGCGGCTTTTTCTTCAATTCCGCGTTTCAGCCGCGCGACATTTGTTACGAAAAAATCATCGCCAACCAGTTTTGATTTTTTCTTTAAAATCGGCGTCGCTTTCTTCCAAGCCGCCCAATCATCTTCGGCAAACGGATCTTCAATGGATTCAAACGGATACATCATTTGCCAGGATTCATATCGCGCGAGTAATTCATCCGACGTGTATTCCTTTCCCTCAACCTGCATGCGATATTTTTTTATTTTTGAATCGTAAAATTCCGAACTCGCAACATCTGTCGCAAGAAGCAAATCCTTTCCTGGTTTGTAACCGGCGCGTTTAATGCTTTCGATAAGAAGATCAAATGCCATTTCTACATAGCCGAATTTTGGCGCAAATCCGCCTTCATCGCCCACCGTCGTTGTCCCGCCGCGTTCTTTGAGAATTTTCGCGAGCGCATGGAACGTTTCTACGCCGGCCCGAATGCGCTCTCGCATGGTTTTTTGTTTGGGAACCACCATGCATTCCTGAATATCCATGGGCCAACCGGCATGCGCGCCACCGTTCAGCACATTCATTGTCGGTGTCGGCAAACGCGCATCGTGCGGAAAAACAAATGTCTCACGCAGGGATTTCCAAAGCGGCAGTTTGCGAGCCAGGGCCGATGCATGCGCCGCCGCAAGCGACACGGACAAAATCGCATTTGCGCCAAGTCTCGATTTATTCGGTGTCCCATCCATTTCACACATGATGCGGTCAAGTTCGCGTTGGGCGTGCACCTCTAAACCGATCAACGCGCCGGCGATTTTTTTATTGACATGTGAAACGGCTTTTTCTACGCCTTTTCCATCATAGCGCTTCCCGCCATCGCGTAATTCCAACGCTTCGTGCGATCCGGTAGAAGCGCCGGATGGAACCGCCGCTTCAGCCGAAATGCCGGAATTCAAGGTGACCCGGCAAGCTACCGTCGGGTTACTCCGTGAATCCAAGATTTCTCTGGCATGAATGCCTTTAATTTTGTTTCCTCCAAACATAGACAAAAGAGCGCTCGAACTTTTTTATTTATTGAATTTCAAAGGTGATTGAAACGTTAGAGGTCACGTCCAGCGATCCGGATTGGATATCCGGAGCCGGAGCTGCGCCGCCGCCCATTCCAAGGGCAACGGATTTGGCGTACGGCATGATCGGGATCGGATTATTTCCCATCTCTGAAAAATTTACGACTCGCACAACATGCAAGCCGAGCGAAGAAGCTAATTCATCGGCTTTTTCACGGGCATCATCAATCGCCTTCTTGCGCGCTTCCTGCTGAATCTTACTCGGATCGTCAATGCTGAAATTCACGCCATTCACCTGATTGGCTCCAAGTTCGCCCGCTTTTGCTAAAATCTCGCCGACTTTTGAGAGGTCACGAATTTTGACCGTTACGGTCTGCGTAACGCTATAACCAAGCAAGGTCTGCTTCCCATTATTCCAATCGAATTTTGGATTTATAGAATAATTACTCGTCTGAACATCAGCATCACTCACGCCAAGCGCCTTCACGGCTTTAATGATGGCATTCACCTTATCCGTATTCTGTGTCTGAGCGGTTTTAACATCTGTCCCCTCGGTATAA
>DASTLG010000026.1:0-3496 GCA_035715245.1 Patescibacteria group bacterium | reverse complement strand
AAGAAGTGGCCGATGTGCGCGGTTCAACGCCGACAGACTGTGCGCGTCGATTGGTTCCTGATAAAAAAAATGTGCTCTTTACGATTCAATCTATAGAAAAAATGGTTGCCAAGAAATCCGAAGATCAAATTCGGCTTTGGTCGCGTGCCATTGATGAAAATCTGCTCCATGCAAGCCACTGGCTCAAAGACGTGCATGGAAAATTTGAAATCAAAATAGCGGCGGTTTCCGAACAGATGCAATTTTGGTTTGCGCGTCTCACAGATGGTGTTTCCTCGATTCTTCGTCTCTTTCGATCATTCGATCCAAAACAAGTCATGGCGCGCGGATTTGCGATCGTGCGTGATGCTTCCGGCCGTATTCAAACCGGAACGAAGAATTTGAAAACGCATGAATCCGCACGGATCGAAATGCGAGACGGGACGCTTGAGACCTTGATACAATCAATTAAACAAACTCTCCTTTAAATATGCCGAAAAAGAAAATAGAAATTGATTTTGGAAAAGGATTCGATGAGCTTGAACAGATCGCTGCGTGGTTTGAAAAAGGCGAGCCGGATTTAGACAAAGGAATTGCCCAGTTTGAACGCGCGATGGAACTAGCGAGTGTATTAAAAAGCCGCTTGAGAGAGGCGGAAAACCGTGTTAAGGAAATTAAAATGAAATACGACTCGTCTGAATCTTAAAATTCCTCAAAATCTTTATGCTCCATCTTATTATCCGTATAATCTTGAATGCGCTCGCCGTGATGCTGGTGCCGTATCTTGTGCCTGGCGTCCACGTTTCAGATTTTCCACATGCGCTCTTGGCCGCGATCATTCTTGGTCTGGTAAACGCCTTGATTCGTCCGATTTTGAGCCTGCTTTCTTTGCCGGTTACGATTTTGACGCTTGGCTTATTTACCCTGGTCATTAATGCGCTTATGTTCTGGCTGGCTTCTAAATTCGCGCCTGGGTTTACGGTCGATAGTTTTTCCGCCGCGTTTTGGGGAGCGCTTGTGTTCTGGATTGTTTCCTGGCTCACGAACGCGCTTATTGTTTCCAAGATTTAAAAAACGCCGCAAAATTTGGGCGTTGAGACGAACATAAGTCGAGCATTAAAGACCGACGTAGGCTTTTGTGACCGTGAGCATGATCTGACAAAGTAAATCTTGAACCACGGCAGTCATGCTCCACGGAACGTCATCGCCATACTCGTGCAATTCATGAAGAAGGTACTGGAGCACGCCGCGCTGAATAAGGCGGGTTTCGTGAATCAACTCCGTAGGCGATTTACGAGAAAGATCAATAGAGGTGACTGGCGGTAAATTAAACCACTGATTCAGGATCGTGTGTTCTTCTGCCAAAAACTTTTTTGCCGTTTCCCGTGAATAGAGATCGACCATTTCCAGCATGGCCGCGTAGCCAACGAGTCTCGCGAGCGCTTCCTTAGCCTCGCCAAATGTCTGAATGGTCGGCATGGGCCCTCCGTTCAGATATTCAGGCATTTGCTTATTTTATCGTCAAGTTCGCCCGTATAAAAAAACGCCGGCAAAGCGGCGTCTTAGAATAGTGTTTTGCTTCTGGATCAGCGGTCCTGAAACTCGAGCGCTCTTCCATAATCGTGATAAATTTCAACGATCAACCGTTCGGATTCTGGCGCTAAAATCCAATCTTCATGGTCGGCCCGGTGTCTTTTTTCGTAAAGGAAAATGCGGGCCAATGTCCAGAGCGGTGTGTTTGCCTGCAGGACAAGATCAGAGAAGGAGGCATCCAAATTACGAGAAAGAGGACTGATTCGAGTAATGCCGAATTCCCGGTGGAGCATATCCATTGTTTCGCTAATGAACTTTTTTACGATTTCCTTAGGACCTCCGCTACAGACGAGAAGCGATTCGATTGCCTGGGTTTGGCCGACCAAACGCGCGAAAACCTCTCTCATCTCTCCGTGGGTTCGGCGCATGATTCTCCTCCGGTGTGAACGAACGAAGAAGTTTTTTTATCAGAATACGTGAGTTTTGTCAATCATCTCCAATAAAAAAACGCCGAATGGCGGCGTGTGAAAGAGATGATTAGAATGGATACCGGAAATCGAATTTGACGAGCTCGGCCCTGATCTCGTCGCAAGGGACAAGTTCCATTGACTCGGTCAAAAATTCCTCGTCTCCATGGCCTCGGAAAAGGGCAAGCGCGTCTTTCAAAAGATTTGCGTGTTTATGCGCAAGCTGATGAACGGCTTCCGGCGGCCAAGGTTCTGTACCCCAGCCGACCGCAATGGCCCAGTTTTTTGTTTCAAACCGCATTTCCAAAATCGCTCTGATTTCTTTGAGGAGGCGCCGGACCGCATCGCGATCGCAGTCTTCCCCAAGGCAGGTTACTTGGGCATCGATCTGAGCATAAAGACCGATAAGGAACAGGATGATGGATTTAGCCTCTCCGTAGGAGTGGATCGGATTCGTCATGGTGAGCTCCTTCCTCAAAGCTCGCCGCTAGAATAGGCGAGAAGGACGGATTTGCCAAGGCTTTGGGGAATCTTGACGAAAATGGCCAATTCTATTATTCTTAGGCGCGAACAACGTAAGGGTCCTGAGAAAGCAAGGGCAAATGCTCAAACGGCCTAAATAGGCCGCCTTGCCGAGGAAGACGTCGATTATTTTTTTCGACATCACCGCAGGATCACCCTGCGGTTGTTTTAAAGGTCGAATTTAGAAACGATCATCAAAATTATGGCAAAAACACGTGCACAAAAATCTCTGTCCGTTGAACAGCTGACGGATGCCTTCAAAAAAGGCAAGTCAGCCGTGTTTGCGGATTATCAGGGTATGAAGGTCATAGATATCACCAATTTGCGTAAGCAGTTGGACGCCTCAAAGGTGGATTATATTGTGGCGAAGAAATCACTTCTCTCCCTTGCGGCGAAAGCGGCTGGATTTGAGATCAATTTCAAATCAATGCCCGGCATGCTGGGAGTCGCGTTTTCGGAAGAGGATGAGATGGCGCCAGCCAAAATCATTGGAGATGCAGGAAAAGAAAAGCCAATCAAACTCGTCGGCGGCATCTTCGAAGGAAAGACGGTAGATCAGGCGTACGTCATCGCGCTTTCGAAACTTCCGTCTAAGAAACAGTTGTTGGGTCAATTGCTCTCCGTCATGAATGGTCCGGCTTCTTCGTTTGCGCGTTTGGTGAATGCGTATCGCGAGAAACAGGAGAAAGAATCAGGTGCGGCCCCGAGTGCGGAAGCTCCGGCGGCGGCATAATTAAATTATTAAATTATTTTTAACGATATGTCTGATGTGAATTCAGCCGAAATCCTTGAAAAGAACAAGGAAGTTGTGGCCGCACTGGAAAAATTGTCGGTCATCGAAATGTCTCAGTTGGTAAAAGCGTTAGAAGAAAAATGGGGAGTTTCCGCTTCTGCTCCGGTGGTTGCGGCGGCGGGCGGTGCGGCGGTTGCAGCCGAGGAAAAGACCTCGTTTAACGTGGAATTGACCGAAGCGGGCGCCAACAAGATCGGTGTCA
>DASTLG010000025.1:0-4622 GCA_035715245.1 Patescibacteria group bacterium | reverse complement strand
GATTTTAAGCATCTCTATTTTCATATCATTCCAAAAAACGGGCAAAAAGCCCGTTTTTCGTTTTTTCAAATTATCGGACCAAGTACGGCAGAAGCGCCATGAAGCGCGCCCGTTTGATCGCGTTCGCGAGCTTGCGCTGATGCCAGGCGCAGACGCCGGAGCGTTTGCGTGGAACGATCTTTCCAAACGAGGAAAGATAGCGCCGGAGCGTATTCGTATCTTTATAATTAATTTCCTTCATGTTCATCTGACAGAAATAACACTGATGGTCAATCTTTGTTTTTTGCATAGAATGGGCGCGTCGAGAACAAATCTTCTATGGACGCGCGGGGTGTTGAATAAAATTTGATGTGAATTTAGAACGGAATATCTTCTACCCGGATCTCTTTTTCGCCCGAGCCCTTATCTTCTACAGGCGAAAGTGTTGGCTCATTCGGTTCTGGCGTTGTCGCGGGACCGATGGATCCAGACGCTGCCGGCCGGTCGCCTGCGCGATCCAGCATGATCATATTATCCAGCACAATTTCTGTTCGTGTACGCTTGGCTCCGTCCTGCGCTTCCCAATCGCGGGTCTGTAAACGGCCCTCGACGTATACTTTCTTTCCTTTGCTCAGATATTGGCTGCAGATTTCCGCAAGTTTGCCCCAAGCGACCAGGTTGTGGAATTCAGCGCGCTGCTGGCGCTGGCCTTGCGCATCGGTCCATTGCGCATTTGTGGCGACGCCGAATGTGCAAACGGACTGCCCGCCCGGTGTATTCCGCAATTCCGGGTCGCGGGTAACGTTTCCAATGAGTTGTGCACGGTTTAAATCCATATACCTGGATCTTACACGCCTTCAATGTCTCCGCTCAAGGCTGATTCGATCTTTTTGTCCAGCTCTTCTGATGACACAGGCGCCTTCTTCTCTTCCACTACACCCTCCTCTTTTTTGCTTTCCTCTAAGGTTTGAACGCCGGCTTTAATGTCCCCTTCTTTTCCATCTTTTTCTTCGCCTTTTTCACGGCGTTTCGGTCGATCGGTTTCGACATTCACTTCCGTAAACTGGACCAGATCAAATTTCTGATCAGAAGCCGCCTCGTCGGCGCGCAAGATTAAATGCCGCACGACCTGAGATCCCAGCAAACGGATCTGCTCATCCAATTTACCGATCGTGCTTGGTTCAGCTTTCACCATCACGAGCACATAATGGCCATGGCGCTGATGTTTGATCGGGTATGTTAAACGAAACTTGCCCAGCCGTTTGGTTGACTCAAGTTCGACTCCGACTTTCGTCATTAATCCGTTCACCTTTGTCTCCACAGCGCCGATCTCGTCGTCAGTTAACGTCGCCGGGATGATATAAAGCAACTCGTAGCGAGTTGGCATAAATGTATGACACGTCCCTTATTCAGGGATCGGACATTTAAGAGGTCCGATTGGCCGGTCATGGTTATGTTTAATTGGCTGAAGGGTAATAAAACAAAGCAAAAATGTCAACTCTCGCCTACTTTCTATTGAGAAAAACGGCCAATGAGACGGAAACCGACATTTAAAAGCCGCTTCCTGGGACTGATCAAGCTAATATACGAAAGACCACCGTATAAACAACTTCTAAAACCATCTTTTTCATATAGATCCGAGAACCATTCGAGATCTTTGCTTTTATCCCACTGCGGATAATGGATATTGCCGAGAATATTAGCTTCCATGGCACGCGGAATGGCAACAGTGAGACCGGAAACAGTCTGAAAATCCAAGACCTTCGCAAAGGCTTCCAAGACTTTTGGATTTTCTAGTTCTCGCGGTGATAGGTCAAAACGCGATTCCTTTTTTGTATTCCTATCGTTCACGATCCCATCCTTCCGAAGTTCTTTAAGAGCTGGCGCGAGAGCATCATCTGGGTACTCACCAAGCCCGCTGGGTTTTTCACGAGCATCGATCAAAATCCAGGCTCCGGGAAGATTGATAGCCAAGGGGCTAAGTTTGCCTGCTTTTATATCATCAAAGAAATCTATGCAACTAAGCCCGGACGCATATCGTTTACCTGGTTTCTTTTTCCAGCCCGGAAATTCTATAGGGGTAACTTCGGTAATTTCTCCCTTTTCTCCACGTTTGATTTCCGCCATGGAAATAGGTGGCAAATAATGGAGTTCAAAACCTAACGCTCGCCATTCCAGGATTCGCTCTTTCGTTGCTTGTTTTGGAATAGCGGGAACAGAAATTTCTTTTCCAAAGAAATTGCGCAAAGCTTGGCGTTCACGAGAAATAATTTCGCCAAAGATGCCTTCATCTTCTATTCTTTTTCGGTCTTCCGCTGAAAAATGGAGGTCAACTTCCGTACCAAAGCCTTCTACAATCTTGCGTTTTAGCTCTCGTTTTCCTTTCTTCTTTGACCCGAGCACGTTTTCAACAAACGCCGCGTTATCTGGATCGCGCTCTTTTGGGTCAAATGGATTTTCGAGAGATCGTGCGGAGGGAGACATAACTTTTATAAGTTTGAAGAGAAACGGCCAATGACACGGAAACCTACGTCGGGGTCTCGAGATGAAAACCAAGTAATATACGAGAGACCACCGAAATTAGAACGCCCGCCACGGAGACACCCGGAAGCGCCTCGATCTGAAAAAGATTCATTAGTGTTACCCTTTCCCCATTGCGGGTAATGAATATTCCCAAGAATATTGAATTCAATGGCACGAGGAATGCCTATAGTAAGACCGGAAATCGTTCGGAGATTTAACGCATCCGCAAAGGCTTGCAAAACCTCTGTTTTCTCCAGTTCCCAATACGATAAATTAAAACGCGATCCTTTAATTTTAAAGTCTTTCACGATTTTTTCTTTCCGGAGTTCTTCAAGAGCTGGTGCAAAAGGATCATTTGCATACATTTGCTCGCCATGGTCATAGTTGGGTTTTTCACGAGTATCAACTAAAATCCAGGCACCGGGAAGCTCGAGAGCAGAAGGATCGAGGTAACCGAATTCGACATCATGAAAGAAATCTATGCCATCATGATCTGGCGTATACCGTGCGCCTGGTTTCTTTTTCCAGCCCGGAAAGTCAATAGGTTTGACTTCCAGGATTTTTCCTTCTGGATCACGTTTGATTTCCGCCAAGGAAATAGGCGGCAAATAATGAAGTTCAAAACCTAGCTGTCGCCACTCTAAGATCCGTTCCCTGGTTGCTTGCTTAGGAATAGCAGGAACAGGAATCTCTTTGCCAAAGAATCGACGTAAAGCCTGAGATTCGCGAGAAATAATTTCGCCAAAGATCCGTTCATCTTCCATCCTCTTTTGTTCCTCTGGAGAAACAAAAAATTTATCTTCCGTGCCAAAGTCTTCATCCAGCGGCATTTTAGACTTTCTTCCCGCTTCTTTCTTAGAACTTAATACCGTTTTGAAAAAGGCTGTTTTATCAGAATCTCGTTTCCTTTGTTTATTAAATGGATTTTCGAGGGATGAGGAGGGCATATTTTACTTTCTATGGAGTTTTCTCTTAGTTTGAAAAGCGGCCAATGATACGGAAAGCAAAGCCACGACGAGCGGTGTTACCATCCCAATTGACATATGAAAGACCGCCGAAATTAGAGCTCCCGCCATATAGACATCCAAATCTTTCATATCGATCCTCAAACCACTCAGACGTCTCCGTTCCACCCCATTCAGGATGAAAGATATTGCCAAGGACATTAAATTCTATTGCTTTTGGAAAAGAAACGAATTCTTCCGACAAATTCATAGCTTGCGCAATAGCTTCTTTCACTTGCGAAGTGTGCAGTTCGTCCGAGGAAAGACCATAGCGCGAATCAATAGCGAGAAATATTTCACCGTTACTTGAAGTCTGTTTGATAATTCCCTTCTTATTCAGCTCTTCGAGAACAGGGCCAAGGAAATCGTTCGGATATTTCTGATTACCATCGCCATAGTCAGGCTTTGGTCGCCCATCGACAAGAACCCAATTACCAGGAAGCTTAGCGGCCTCGAAAGACAAACTTCCATCTTTAATCATTTCAAAAAACCAATCTCGCGGTTTCTTTTTCCAACCAGGAAAATCAATGGGAATAACCTCCAGGATTTTTCCTTCTGGATCACGTTTGATTTCCGCCATGGAAATAGGCGGCAGATAATGGAGTTCTAAACCTAACGCTCGCCATTCCAGGATTCGCTCTTTCGTTGCTTGTTTTGGAAGAGCAGGAACAGGAATTTCTCTGCCAAAAAATCGGCGCAAAGCCTGAGATTCACGAGTGATGATTTCACGAAAGATTTTTTCATCCTCTATATTTTTCTGGTCTTCCGGTGAAATAATAAAATTATCTTCTGGGTCAAAATCCTCAACCAGCGGTATTTTAGATTTTTTCTCTGCTCCTTTCTTTCCTAAAACGGTTTCGAAAAAAGCCGGCGTATCAGAGCTTCGTTTCTGATCATTAAATGGATTTTCGAGAGGATGGGAGGACATAGAAGAGAGTCATTAAAACTGACGCCATTATACCTGAAAAGCAGTTTTATTCTATTACGTTCCTTTTCTTTTTTGATTTAAAAAAAGGCGGTCGAGATAACCGCCAAAGAATCTATATCGCTTTTCGCGGTTGGGGTTTTTCATCCCAGGTTTCTCGCTCAATCGCGTCATAATCGCTAAAAAAACGA
>DASTLG010000024.1:0-14972 GCA_035715245.1 Patescibacteria group bacterium | reverse complement strand
CGCATACAGCTCATCTTGCGGGATTCTCTGCCAGGCATCTAACGCAATTTTGAATTTTTCCCGTGCTACGTGGAGTTCAGGAAGAACTTCGTTAAAGCGCGCAAGCACCGTTCGCTTTTCCTCTGGCGACAAATCTTTAAAGGATCGATTTGGCGCAATTCCCGTGTTCAAGGCATCGGCCGTTCCCGCAACATCCATAGCTTGCTGAATCTGCGCCACGGCACTAATCACATCCTGGACGCCCTTTAGGGCTGATTCGGCCGCGCTCGCTGTGTCATCCAAAATCTGAAGCTGTTCACGCACATACGGAATGATTTTCCATGGCCCCATTGCTCCGAGCCCAAGCCGAACTTCCATGAGCGCCGTATCCGTATCAGCGATCGCGGCCTGCGCACCGGCAAAATCTTTATTCAACAAACTCGCCTGCGCTTTTGCCGCATCCTGCTTTACACGTTGAACAGCCATCCCCGCACGAGTCGCTCCATATACAAGCGGAGAGATCGCGATCAATATCAGAATCACGAGCACCAAAAAAATCCACCAGCCAAACCGTTTTGCTTTTGACGGCAGAAGCGGCACAGGCTCGCCCGGCGGAAGCATTGGTTCGCTAGCTGAAGGAGGTTCCGGCAATTCCGGAACACCAGGGCAGGTTAAAAGATTTGGCGATTCAACCGGCATAAAAAAGCCTTGAGATTAATCCAAGCATATCATTGAAAATGCATTCTTACTATGATTGACAGGCGGACACGATGAATGTTACCTTTTGTTGTTCATTAAAAACTTCGGAGGGATTCATGGCTGATGAACAGGCGCTCGTGAACACTAATCCGTCGAATATAAACCCTTTTGCAGAGCTGGACACAGGAGCTCTCCAAGCCCAACACGCAAAACTGTCCAAAGCTGATGAAAAAAGAATCCATCACATTTATTACAGCATCCTTCTTATTATCCTCACCGGCGGCATATCGGGCATATCGTGCCTGATCGGAATTCCTGCATTAATCGCAAGTATCTTCTGGTTTATTTGGACCATTCTGAACATGCGCTTCGCGGGTAGAAAAATGATACAGATCGGCAAAGAGCTCAGCACCCGACCGGATTTTCTCCGAACATGCTATATCGGTTATCTCGCAGACCTCCGCAAACAAAAGCTGGATATTGAAAAAATGATTACTGAATTCGAAAACACGCTTGCAGCTTTGAACCAATCACCTCACCGTGATTAGCCGATGTTCATTTCGATACCCCCTCCGCCTCGGAATCTCCCGGGGTTTTATTTTATGAGCAAATTCACCCGTCGAGGATTGTCCTCACCGCGGTATTTCAAAAAATATTTTACCGCACTCCGGATATGAATTCGTGTTACTGGATTTTTAAACACTTCCCACACGTGTTTCGTTCCGCTTTCCCGGCGATGATAATGTGAAAATTTAGCAGCCGGCGTATACGAAACACGCGATCCGTTCTTCCATGCCTGCCGGCACAGATCTGTATCCTCAAAATACAAAAAGAATCGCTCATCAAATCCGCCGATTTTTTTCACCAATTCGTGACGCATACACATGGCCGCACCCAGCACCCAATCCACGTCCTGCTCTTTTTCGCGGTCCATATCCTTCATGAGATAATGATGCACGGCCCGTTTTCCCCACGGAGTACGGCCAAAGATGGTACGGCGATAAATCGGGATCCAGAGACGCGGAAATCGATAACACGAATCCTGATCTGTTCCGTCCGGATTCAGTAATCGCGGACCAGAAATACCGATTTCCGGGTGCGTCTGCATCCAGGCAATCCATTTTTCCAATTCACCAGGAAAAATCGTGAGATCCGGATTCAAATGCATGATGTACTCGCCTTGAGCCTGTTTTAACGCCAGATTATTTGCCGCGGAAAGGCCGAGATTGCGCGACGAGGCAATCACCTGGACCCATGGAAAGCGTTCACGCACCCAATTCACCGTCTCATCTTCCGAGCCATTATCGACTAAAAAAAATTCAAATGGAAACACCGGCATAGCATCCGCTAGACCACGCAAAAGATGCCGAACAAAGTGCGGCATCTTGTACGTAACCGTAATAAAAGACACGAGCGGTTTTTGATCGATCGCCTCTAAGCCAAATTCAGAAAAACGATAGCTCATACAAACCAGGACCGTATGGATTTCGGCGAAATCCTTCTCTCTCCTTTTTTTTGCCAACGCTCGCCAAATACATCCGGAATCAAACCGAGCGATAAACAGAACCTTCCGAATTGACGCGGATGCCGCAAGGAAACAAACGCCCATTTCACGCATCCCCAAATAAGCCACGGCGCTTGCTGAATAAGGTGCCGCCGCGCGCCATTTTTTAGCTCCAAGAGATAGATGGTTGTTTGCAGTCTTGCCCGGTCTGGCTGATAGCGCTTATAAGCCAAATGACGCTTTTTGTCCAGGGTTCGTCGTTCGTGCGCATGATGCCAGGCAAGCGCGCCCGGAACCATACGGACGCTGAACCCAAGTAACCGCGTTCGCCACACGAGGTCAATGATCGGCATGGGTTCATCCAAAAATTCCGAAAGCCACACCCCCTCTTTTTCCAACATGGAAAACAAGGATGCGCGAATCGCAAAACAGCTCCAGGAAGGCGAAATACGCGGATCGATCTCGTCAGCTTGGCCGCGATCTTCCTCACCTTCTCCGGAAAACACGAGTTTACGATCTTTTTTCAGCATCCAGCCGGCCGTTTCAAGCGTCTCGGTAAACTCAACTTCTCTTCCTTCACCCTCTTCATTAATACGCAGACCGATTTTTCGGAGCTTTGGCCCGGCAATCATGAGATGCGGATCAGCGCGGAACGCTTCTTCTAAACGCGAAAGAAGATGCGGCTCTAAAATCACATCTGGGTGCGATATGAGAAAAAATCGATCATCGCGCACATCCATATTCCAACGGGCAAGAGAAAAGGAAAAACCCTGATTATGGGATTTTGAAAAACCCCGATCGTGCGCATTTCTGATTACGGAAAGATTCGGCCGCTCCTGCCGCAGGGCATCGGTGATTCCGCGCGTTCCCGGATGGTCAATTAAAACCATTTGCCAGCCCGGCTCGGTTTGCTCATCCAAGGAACTCAGCAAATCAGAAAGATGAGCAAGATCATTCCAGGCAAGCACCTGAACCGACCAGAAAGCGGCTTCCTGCATACATTAATTTGTTTTGCGTTTTGGCGAGATATTGAATCCTAACTTTTTGCCGAGCATGAGACGCGTCTGCGCATCAATGGCCGGAATCGCGCCAAAAACAATAAAGGTCACCGGCAGGAGAATCCATTGGAGAAGCATGATGGCGTACGCCTGCGGACGAGAAAGATGTTCTGGACGCGGCGGCAAAAGCGTGAGCGCCAAACCAGCGGACAAGAATAATCCGATCATAGAGAACCGCATCAGCCACTCAAGCGTAAATGGCGTATTTTGAAACAGCGCGAATGAACGGAATTGCTCCGGAGCCACCCAAAACGGAAGATATCCGAGAATAAAAATCAGGAGCGGCGCTGTCGCCCAGGTTACTGATCCTTCCAGTTGCTTGAATAGCCAGCGAACTTTTGCCCAAAAAGGAAATTTTTTATCATGTACAAAGGCCTTAACCATGTACGGGAAATTCTCAATCCCCCATGCCCAGCGCTGCAGCTGTTTATAGAGCGCGATGAGCGCTTTCCAGTAATTCCCGCTCATGACCGTATCCATGGAGACCGGCAAATGAATCGGGGTCACTCGATACTCCCCATGATAGAAGGTCAACCCTTTCAAAAAAATACGAGAATCTTCGCTCACCATGTCTTTCGGCCAAAAACCGACATCAATCAGCATCTTTAAACTCATGGAATGAGATGCGAACGTCATCATTCCTTCTGAACGCGCAAGTTCCGTAAGAAGCCAAAAGGTAGTCCCGAACATGGCGACACGAACAGGAGCCGGCGATTCCCAAAGATTATTGTTATAAAGCGGAACCGGCTGATATGAGCTGCGCGTCGGATCAGGAATGGTCAAAAATGTGTGCGTCAGACAGGAAAAATATTGCGGATGGACCAGCGTATCAATGTCGAATGATGACACAATGACTTGTTCCGGTTTTAACCCCAACGCTAAAATTTTCGGCACAACCTGCCGCGCCGACCAATTCAGATTTGATCCTTTTCCGCGAATTTCATCAGGCAGATTTTCCGGATGAATCGTGGTAAAAAACTGATAAAACACATCACCAAATTTCTCCTTCGCGGCCGCAATAACTTGTTCCGCATTTGCTAAATACCGCGCTTCACCCGCAAGGATCACGATCATCCGTTTTGCCGGATAAGTCGTGGTTGAAAGGACACGAAGCGTTTCAAGAGCGACTTCTTTTGTTTCTCGAGAAAACGGCAAAAAAATCGCATGATAAATTTGATCATAGTTTTTTGCCCGTTCTGCATCTTTTTGCCAATCATGGTGAATGGCGCGCCAGTACCGCCACCAGGAAATCAGGGTAAACGGCACAAGATAAAGAATCCGAAGCATCCAATACAAATCAAATAGAATAATAAAGTAGATCATCCAGATCGGACGAATAAACGAAAGAACAACTGATAAAATCAGGATCGCCCAAACGAGCGCCCCGGGAATGATTTCGTAGATGCGTTCTGAATGAATGGTCATGTGTTTATCCCGAACGAATGTTACGAACCGTTCTGTTTCTGAAAACGAGAGGGTCGCGGTTTCGTAATGTTCGGTTCTTTTTCGTAGATCGGTGAAACGTAAGAAGCAGGCGTACGACCTGGAAGAGAACGGGTCAATTCCATTAAGTCTTCGGCTTCCGGCACGGTGACCGAAATAAGCGGAAGAGAAAGCAAGCGTGAAAGCAGATTCGCATAAAGGACACCCGTGCGTATGGCTGAAAAAGATCCGGGCCCAGCGACAACCACAATTCCTTTGCACGATTGCTTCAATTCTTCAATGGGCGGAAGTTCATTCAAAAGTTCGCGCGCCCGAGCTTCGGTTTTCTGAACCACGGGTTTTTCCCCGAGCCAGCCAAATCGAAAACTCGAGAGCTCGTGCGTATCAAGAAACAGCCACGCCATACTTCACGCACGCTCCTCCAGTCGATTGATCAGCACACTTTTCGGAGCTTCTAAAATTGAACTTAAAAACCGATCAGCAATGTCTTTTCGATACTGATATTCTTCGGGCGTCATCAGTGAAAAATTCAGATCCAGTCCAAGTTCTTGTTCAATCCCGGAAATGAGGGTTTTGAATCCGCTTTTATCGATGCGGCCAACGAGAAAAAGATCAACCGGAGAAAACGCCCGCGCGTCGCGGCTTAAAAAGAGACCCATGAATGCGAGATATCGGACATCTCCCATTTTAGCAATTTCCCGATCTAATTTTTTCTCAAGCAAAACCTGCGCCTTCATGAGCAAGGCCGTAAGCTCCGAAAGCAGGATAAAATTCGGATTTATCCGATAATATTTTTTCTTTAACCCGGGCTGTTTTTTATCTCCTGCGGACGCGGGAGCAACCGTTTCTGTTTCGATGATTAAACCCAAGCGGACTAAATTACTTAATTCACGTCGGACTGCATTGATTTGTGTTCCAATACGCCGGGAGAGTTCACGGACAAAAATCGCCTCGTCTGGATGGCGTAAAAAAAGAGTCAAAAGCTTGATGCGTGTTCGAGAACCAAAAAGGTGTTCAAGCATACAATCATCCACATCCTGAACCATTATTCCGTCCTTGACAAGACCGTCCCCTTTCCCATGGTTTCCGTCTATGATAGCTCCATATTTGACGCTCCCGGGACAAATTCCCAACGATCACCATGAGCTCCTCAGAACAGCATTTCCGCCTTGCGGAAATTGAAGTAAACAAGTCCACGCTTGATGAAAAAATCATCGGCATTTTCCGATACGAAGGCGAAAGCAGGAGTAAACGCGTTCCAACATTCCTGCTCTTGGTGGAATTTCAATCCACCTCGTATGTATATGAACAACTTTTGGATGTATTGAACGCGACAGCCGAACAGGCGCGGCGCCTCACGGTGCAATTCGATGCCGATCCGATGGCGCGATTTGAAAAAGTGATCCAGCGATTAAACGAGGCCATTGCTTCCTTTGTCGAACAATCGCCAACGCCAATCGCTTGGAACCGCGTCAACATTTTTGCCCTGGAACTTTCCGAGGGACATCTCTGTTTCTCCGGAACCGGACGGCTGATGAATGCTTTTTTGCAGAGACAGGAGAATGGAACCTTCCGCAGTTTTGATTTATTCGGTTCTTTGGAACAGCCGGCTGAACCAAATCCCAAAAAAGTCTTCGCTTCACTTGTGTGCGGAGATATAAAACCAGGAGACATCCTTTTAGCAGGAACGCAAAACCTAGAACGCCTGCGTGGCGAGTTGCGGCTCATTGATCGTCTGAGCACCCTTCCGCCCGTGACGGCCGCACTCGAGATCCAGCAGGAAATCGAAAGCCGCGAAATCCCAGACGATTTTGCCGGAATTATTATTGCTTCCGTTCTTCTTCCAAAACATGCGGAAGAGCCGCTCGTTGAACTATCAAAAGAAAAAAGCACGGAATCTATCGAGCACATGCACGAACAAGAAAAGGAGGCCGAGGCCCTGCTTTCGCCGACCATTGCTCCGGTTCCTCGAGGAAAACGCTCCTGGTCGCCAAAGGCTCTTCTTGCGGAGATTCGCCCTTCTCTCAATAAAAGCATGACCTGGATAAAAGAGCGGCTGAAAAAACCAAAACCTGTTCCGCGCGATCCTATGGCGCTCGCGAGTTTACGCGGGATGAATGCCGGGGTCGGGACCTTTATGACCAAACGCCGAAAAATGACTTTTTTGGCTGGCGGCTGCGTAATCATGAGCGCCCTCATTGGAACAGTCTGGTATCACTACGCAAAGAAAGCGTCTGCCGCCCAGGCGCTTTGGAATTCAGCTTATGATCAAGCCGTTGATCGCAAAAACCGGGCAGAAGCGGATTTAGTGTACAGTAATGAGGCGCAGGCCAGGGGCCTAGTCCAGGAGGCGCTCTCGATTTTGACGAATCTTGATGAAAAAACGACAAGCCGAAAAAAAGCAAAACAGGATCTGCTGACAGAATTAGCAGACGTCCAGACAAAACTGAAACACGAAAACGTGATTGATCATCCGACCGTGCTCTTCTCGCTGCCGAATGATTCGTCTGGCAATAGCCGGCTCTCATCTATTGCCTTATACAAAGATACTATTTTTACCGTTGATCCATCCGGACAGGCTGTCATCCAAATTAATCCGCTTACCAAAGAAATTAAACGAATTGGCCTAAGCACGGACGACTCACAAGCCGTCACCCTCACTGCCGCAAAAGACAGCGTTCTTCTCGAAACCGCAACGGGAACTCTCCTTTCGATCGATCCGATCACGGGAAAAACGAAGCTGATCCCGTTTGGAAAAACACGCGCCAGCACGCCAAAGGCCATGGAATATTATAATAACCGTATCTACGCCCTTGATCCGTCGAACAACATGATTTGGAAATACAGCGCCGCGGCCGGCGGATTTGCGCAAGAAGCTTCCTATTTAAAACAAACCAATTCAAATCTCGCCGACAGTACGGCAATTGCTATCGATTCAAACGTGTATATTGGTTTTGCCTCGGGCAAGCTCACGCGCTATCTCTCAGGCGTTGAGGAAGTCTGGCAGCCAAATCCCGCTGATCCGCCGATTAAAACCGTTGCCGATCTCTGGACCACGCCGGACACGGATCGTTTAGCGTTAACTGATCCAGAAGGCAAACGCGTGATCATTTATCGAAAAGACGGCCAATTAATTTCACAGATCCGCTCAGGAGATTTCACTGGCCCGACCGCGCTCGTGGGAGATGATAAAGCAAAAAAACTTTACGTAGTTGATGGAAGCAAAATTTTTGTTCTAGATCTTCCATAGAAAAGAATGAAACTCCACGGCCTCACGGCCGTGGTTTCTTTTGGCTCACCATACAAGCTTCGCTTGTCCTCTGTCCTCCTCGCCCTGGTGTTCGATGTACTTCTTGATGATATCCTCGTTGATCCCAATGGTTGAAACAAAATATCCAGTTGACCAAAGACCGAGCCCTTCTTTCTCGTACATCGTATTGATAAACGGGAACTTCTTCCGTAGGGCATGGGCGCTACTTGATTTTAAAAGATTGACTGCCTTGCTAACCGAGTATTTTGGTGGAATCGAAACAAGCAGGTGGATATGGTCTTCATCTGTGTTCATTTCATGAATCACGATATCTGGATAGTGCTTACCAATAGCTTTCATAGTGACCTGAACGTAGGCGCCCATGCCATGTTTCAACAGCTTCCTACGATATTTGGTGACGAACACCAGATGATATCGCGTGTAGTACACGCAATGGCTCTGTTTTGAGAATTCCATACTCCGACCAACACCCTACCAGATTCAGGGCGAGTCGTCCGGCGGATCCTCTTCACCTCCGGCCTTACGGCCGGAGTTATTCGGTGGAGTTAATTTAAAAAAGGCGCTTTTTAGCCAAAAACAGGCGCCTTTTTTTATTAATTCTTAGCAAAAATGGCTAATATTAGCACCATTATCCATTGACAAACCCTCATTTTTGTGTTATCTTAGGTGCTCACAATTAAAGACCAGGAGAGACCGGAACTGAGGCTTTCCGGAACAAATGAGCCTTGCAAGGACGCGTCAAGATTTGAATCTCTCGAATTTTGACGCGTCCTTTTGAGACGAAGAGGAACAAAATGACGTTGAACCAGTTCAGCATGCACGAAGACGTAAAGGCAAAGCACACGCTCGCCTGCGCCGGGATCCTGATCAGCCTCGTGGCAATCAGCATCACCGGAACCGGCCTGCTTCTCGCGCATGTGCCCAACCGGTACGCGACCGGGCTCCACCCGTGGAGCGGGCACTTCTTCTGGATCACGGTTGGTCTCGGCGGCATCCTCACTTTGTTCATGTGGGCCGAGGACCACTGGGGCGATCTGCTCCACGCCTTCGAAGTCGTGCGTTCGTCGCCGAAGCGCCGTCGATGAGCGCGAATAGCCTTGCAATCGGTCTAATTGTTCTCGCCCTCGTATGTCAGATTCGGCTCCTTAGCCGGATCTTCTAACTGACGCGGGAGCCCACGATTTTCTTAGTGGTTCGCTCCCGTCCGTCTCTGAATCCTGATTTTGATCAGGATTCAGAGACGGAAAAAAACAAAACGTCGATCGCACTTCAACGCCGCATGACGCGGCTCAAACAGGAGAACGGAATGACAACGAACGCTCGCCTTGCGCTGTGCCTCGTGTTCGCAGCCGCCGGCTGCAGCGCCGAGTACACGACCAACTACTACGTCAACGACAACAGCGACGCGCCGCCGGACATGCTGGGCAACGACAAGCCCGATCTGGTCACGACCACCGATCTGAAGGACACCAGGAACGAGTGCGTAGCGCTCATCTTCGAGGGGAACTTCCGTCCCTCGGATACTCTGGTCGCCGACGGCCAGACCTGGAATTCCATGGCGCAGGCCAAGCTGGCGAACTTCTGCCTCGAGCGCGCCTGTGTCCAGCAGATGAGCGTCACCTCGCTCGGAGATGCCGCGACCTACTACGGCATGAGCGTGGCAAAGGACGGCGCGGTTCACGCTTGGAATATCTTCAAGGTCGGAAAGAATCAGAGCCAGGATCTCGACATCACCTCTCAACCGATCTGCGTGGATAGCGGGTCGTCGATCGCGTTCCAGCTCTGGGCCAAGTTCGCCAAGGTCGCTCCCAGCTCGAGCGTGGGCGGCACCTGGGACAACGCTCCGCGCTCTGGCGCGTACGCGGCGCTCGGCATCAACGCAAACCTCCAGACCGGCGCCTGGGACTCGCAGTACGCTGGCGAGTTCAACGTCCTGATCACGGGCGACTCGGGGGCGCGCTTCTTCGCCCGCGGCCAGACGACCCTCGGTCCCACGTTCGTGATCCGGAAGTCCAAGCCGATCGTCACGAAGGCGCCGCTCGCGAATCACACCCTCGCGAGTGGCCTCGACCTCGACGCGTTCAAGACCCAGATCGGAGCGGACCCGAACGACAGCATCGCGGTGAAGCAGTGGGCGTACACGATTCAGGCCCAGACCAATCTGGGCAGTTCGCTCAAGATCGTCTCGCCCAAGGTCCGTTGCGGCACCGCTGACTTCACGTCCTCGCAGATCATGATCCAGAACGAGCTCGGCGACGACCTCAGCGACGGCTACTGGGACCTCACGGCCAAGCCCAAGGGCATGATGATCCCGGTCCTCACGAACGAGGAGACGATCTCGGGGAGCGGCAACGTGTACACGCTACATTTCCAGGTGCTGGGATCGATCGCGACCGGAGACTCGCTCGTGGTCTGCCGGCATCAGGTCGACAGCACGGTCAAGCCGGTCACGGGCTATCTCGATTTCCAGGCGACTCAGACCAATGGGCTGCCCTTCGCCGGCTATCAGATCGACACGGGACTCAAGCCCGGCGGTTCGATCGTCAGCGGCGGCGGGTTCCTGTGGTCAGACACCTCCGAGCACCCCCACAGCGACGCGATCGGGCTGAACTACGGTTCGCGCGACTGGACGAACGAGGCCTGGCTCTCGGGCTACCAGAAGGAGTGCGAGACCTTCATGAAGTAACTCGCGCTCGGCACTACCCGGACTTTTCACTCAACAACTAACCGGCGCAGGACGGTCGCTCACAACGATCGTCCTGCCCACCTACGGATTCTGATTTCAAATAAGAATCCATAGGTGGGGCTACCACTATTTCGACAACAGAACTCGTCCGCGAACAATGCGGACATAACTTCGGCCAAGGAGGCCCTCCATGGAACGGACCCTGAGTCTCATTGCTCCGATCGTCGCGATCTGCCTCGCTGGCTGCAGCAGGGACGCGCTCCCCGGCACCGACATGCACGTCGAGGAGCCGGCCGCAGGTGTCTGCACGCCCAGCCTCAAGGTCCACCTCGACAGCTGGGCGAACGGCGCGGTCAAGCCTGGCAGCACCGGCATCGAGCTCATCTCCGGAACCTTCTCCGCATCGCCCTGCCTCGATGGCTGGGTGAGCTGGGTGAAGTTCAGTCTCTTCAATTCGTCCGGTTCCTACGCGACTTCGGACTTCTGTGCGAGCGAAGTGTGTCCCTACAAGGATGCCTACTTCGTGAACGTGCGGTTCCGGAACGCGCAGACCCACGCAACCCTCATGGGGCCGGCCTATTTCAAGCCGGTCACCTCCAACCAGGTCTCCGCTTCATTCTCCGACGCCTTCGAGATCAAACAAGGCGAGACCATCCCCTTCACGCTCACAGTGGATGTCGCGCCCTCAGCCAAGGCAATCATCGGAAAGAAGTACGTCGCCGTCTTCGACGGAGCGGGCCTGGAAAATCCTCCGCTCAACTGGTTCCTCGATGTCGTCGGAGGACAGGACTCGAGCGGCAACGCGCTCGAGATCGTGCCGTAGAGAGAAGTCCAACGACTCCGAGTTGACTCCACGCAACAGCAACTCGGAGGCAATCATGGACGAACTCGCACTTAGAGAATGGCTGGAATTGGTTCGGGAAGAAGCGGATCAACTCGACTCTCCGGTTCTAGAACAAGCAGAACGGACTTGGGAGGAGATGAGGTCCGACGACACCGAAGAACCTTAGCTTACTGGCGCGGGACGGTCGCTCACAACGATCGTCCTGCCCACCTACGGATTCTGATTTCAAATAAGAATCCATAGGTGGGACTACCACTATTTCGACAACAGAACCCGTCCAGTTCATCTGGACTCACCTTCGGCCAAGGAGGCCCTCCATGGAACGGAAGATCCTCGTCGTCTCGATCGCCTTCGCCTTCACCGCGTGCGGCGCGCCGGATACCACAAACCCGAACCCGGACGTGCCCACCTCCGAGCAGGACGACAATCGTGAGGTCATCAACGCCAAGCCGCCGATTATGGACGAAGTCGCCTGCGAAGGATTCGACTTCCACGTGTCCAAGCAGATCGACCTCGAGCCGTACGTCATCGGCGGCAACGAACAGTCCTTTCTGTTCGCGGCCGGCGGGTACACCAGCCCGACCGTCCTCCAGTCCGTGGACCACGACGGCAAGGACCTTGTCTCCAAGGTGGAGGTGCCCGATGCGAACGGCGGCATCTGGTTCATCGATGCGTTCCCAAACAACCGGGGATACGGCATCGTTACCGAGCAGTTCTTCACCGATAACGGCAAGCAGTTCCTGCTCAAGGCCGACGCGGAGGGGCGTTTCGTGAACCAGTCGGATACCCCGAATCGAGCCTGGCTCTACACCGGCGACCGCGGGATCATCGGTTATCCGACGAGGGCGACCGCGGACGCGGTCAACTTCAAGTTCTGGAATGTGACGGGGACCGTACCGTTCCCGGTTCGAGAAGTGAGGCGAACCGGGGATTACAACGCGACCGATGCGTTCTACCTCTATGCCATCGCACTCGGCCATTCGGGTTCAACGAACGGCAAGATGGCGCTCGCCTTTCTGCGTGACCAGAATCTCAAGCAGTACAGCATCGAGGTCATCGTGGGAGACGGGGTGAGCGCGTCGGCGCCGGTCACGCTCATCTCGTACGTTCCGAACGAGGATGAACGGAACGGCTCCTACGTCTGGCCCGAAAAGATCCTGTCGGTCAAGGACGGCTTCCTCGTGTTCTGGAACGACTACCGAGTTCTCGAGTCGCCTCATCGATACCTCACCTGGATCACGGCCGATGGTGAGAAGGGCTACACCAAGGACGTGACCCAGTACGAGGACTTCGCCGCGATCTCGAACGACCGGATCGCTGGCATCCGACTCGACGGTTCCAGGTCGACCGGAACCATGACGAATTTCCGCCTCGAGCTCATGGACACGAGCTTCGTGATCCGGGATTCAGTCCTCGTTTCGGACGAAGTCTGGAACGGCTCGCTCCTGGCGGTCGGCGGCGGAGATGTCGCGGTCGCACACGCCAGCAGGTCGGGCAAAAAGCTTTCGATCTACCGCTGTCACGAGTAGCGCCTGCTGGTGCGGGACGGTCGCTCACAACGATCGTCCCGCCCCGTCGACACGAGGCGCGTTCCTTCACCTTCAAACCACGGAGCGAAAATCGATCTTCGATCTTCTTCGCTCCCGTCTCCGGCCTCATGTCTCAGGACGTGATACCAGAAACGAGAACTGACTCGTTCAAAAATAAATACCCGCAAGGGCTGTAGCTCCGAGGAGTCGGAGCAAATATGCCGGGGAAGCTCCGGCACGCTCTCCATCAAGCGGTCGTCGATGGCATCGCTGGGATGTAAACCAGAGCGGAAATACGAAAAACGCAACGCGAAGGAGGACTCATGCCGCGCAACATCGTCACCGCTTCGACCACCTGGGACGCGCTTTGCTCACTCTCACGCTCGCTCTGCAATACCAGCGAAGGCGACGAACTCCGCGAGGGGCTCGTGTGGATCGCCAACAACTCGATCGGAGGACGCGAGTGCCATGCCTCTCGTCCCATTGACGAAGTCGACAACGGATTTGGGGCATGGCTGGGATACACTGAGGAGGGTGCCGAGCGGTTCTGGTGGAAGTCCGCCAGCTCCGGCGCCACGATCGAGGCCACCCGCGAGGGGTCGCTCTTGCGGCTCCATTTCGAGGGCGACGATGCGGTGCGCATGGACGAGTCGTACTACCTAGCCCTGTATGCACTCGCCATTGAGCTCGACGACGACCTCGTGACCAACCTCGGTCGGCCCGAGGCGGCGAAGCTCTGCCTGAAGTACGCGCTCGGACACCTGTCCGAGGGTTACGAGAAGATCCGCGCGTTCGCCGAGCGGATCGGCATCGAACTGTAGCAAGTTTCAAGTAGGTGCCTTTAAATCCTGGTCTGCTCGAACCAGGGCTCCGATCAAACGGAGTACGCAATGAGCTTTGCAAAAGCGATGGGCGCGAGCCGGTGGGTACTGTCACGGACCCAATAATCGTGATCCGCGCAGGGCCAAAGGGAGAACCTTGGTCAGTTCCTCTCGAGCATACCCATATTCTTCGATGGCGACCGGATAAAGCCGAGCGGTCGAAGAAGGGTGTGAGGACGCGGGCCGAGTTGCTCAATTCCAAATCCCGGACCTGCCCGAGCCGGGTCTCTGATCACATCAGAGCAAACGGGCACTGCAACAGGCTGGCGTGAAGATCAACTTCTTCACTCTGCCGGCCGTTTGACTGAGCTACTGATTCATCAGTGGCTCTGAGAACGACCCCCTACAGCCATGCTCTTGTCCGCCTCCGGACCCATGTCTTAGACGTGATGCCAGAGACGAAGTTAAGTCTTGTCGTAAAGCCGCCGGCCTTTTAAAATAACCAAACGCTGACCCGCCTTCAGAAACAGCTCGCAAGGAGTGAGCCATGACCGGACTAATGACTCCAGAGCAACGGGGACAGGTTGCGGCTCAAACCGCTCTCGAAATCGCGATCCGTCGTCATTACGACTGGGTCCCCGCCTCGCTCCTCGCAACCATTTCATTCGAACTCAGAGCGCCATTTCGGAAAGAGAGCGATGCGCTCCGGTTCGACTTTCTCGGACGCGGAAATGAGATCCGCGTCGAGGCTAGTACTTCGGTCCAGTTCGCCGAAGGAACGGCAACCGTTTCCGTCTGCATTACCCGCGTACGTCTGCCGAGCGGAGCAGAATTTCGCCCTCGGCTCATGCACCACGAAACGCTCGAAATCTGACTTCTGCACGCGCGACTTCAACGCGTGCCCATCTCTGAGCGCTGAAAATTTCAGCTTTCGGAGATGGGAAACCATCAAGTCCTTTCCATACAAACAAAAACATCCCGCAGAAATGCAGGACGTTTTTGTTTTTGCAGATGCAATTTATTTCAAGGTAACCTTTGCACCCGCTTCTTCAAGTTTCTTCTTAATCTCATCCGCTTCGGCCTTCGTCGCTCCTTCTTTCACGACCTTCGGCGCGCCATCAACCATATCCTTGGCTTC